>SXOW01000153.1 GCA_005778315.1 Acidobacteriota bacterium | reverse complement strand
CTACCGGTCGCCCGCCGCCCGGTCAACAGCTCGTACACGATCGCCGCGAGGGCGTAACGGTCGGCCGCCGGTCCCCACGCGCCGCTCGACATCTGCTCCGGTGCCGCGTAGGGCCGCCGGAGCGGTCCCCGCACACCGACGCGCTCGAGCGCCGGGACCACCCCGAAACCAGTCATGCGCGCTAGCTCCGGGGTCACAAACACATCCCGCAAGTGCAGGGCCCCGTGCGTCAGGCCGTAGGCGTGGGCGGTATCAACTGCATCCGCCAGTTGCACGATGAGTGGCAGCGCAGTGTCCACCGGCGTGGGTGCATAGTGCCGAATCGCCACGTCGAGCGATTCAGCCGCAACATATTCTGTCGCCAGATACGGCACGCCATCGGACACCCCGGCGTCGAGGGGGGTGACCAGCGCCGGGTGCACGAGGCCGCGATCGGCGATGGCTCGCAGACGATCCGCCAGCGTCTGCGACTGCTCTGGAGTGAGATCGAGATGAAAAGCCTTGAGGGCCACCAACCGGTCGCCGTCCGGCTCATACGTACGGAAGACTGGTCCCTGAACCCCGATCCCAATCTGGTGCAGCACTCGATAAGGACCGAACGCGCCCGGGGGAACTATCGGGTTGGCAGCGTCGTGTGTCAGGGGGCCGTTACCTCCACCTGGGTTCTTAAAATAGCACGGAAGTGCACTATTTTTCAACACGATAGCGCGGCCCAAGCCTCTCTCCACCGCTGCCTTCCATGCCAGTAGAAAGAGCCCCCGGCCAGTCCCAGATGTCTTGACACTCCACGCCGCCTCTGCAACAGTGCTGCCTCGTGCCTGCGGAACCTACTAGCTCACCTCTTCCCAGCTCGGTCGCGGTCGACATCGCGGGCTTCCGCGGGATCAAGCGGTTGGCGGCTGCCTATGGGCGCCGCTACAGCGCCGTGGCTCCGTTCTTTGCTGGCGACCCGTCGAGTGACGATGCCTGGGACGCCATCATTGCCACGCGCCAGGCCGCGCCGCGTGGAGACCGTATCGCGGAAATCGTGATGGCGCAGCAGCGCGCGCGGAGCGCCCCCGCGGAGGCGTCAGAGGCCGCCGCGCGGCTGGCCGATCCGCAGGCGGTCGCCATTGTGACCGGCCAGCAAGCGGGACTTTTTGGAGGCCCCCTGTACACGATCTTGAAGGCGATTTCGGCGATCCGGCTGGCGCGGCAGGTCGGAGCCCGCCACGGAGTCCCGACCGTCGCGGTCTTCTGGGTGGATGCCGAGGACCACGACCTGGACGAGATTCGGGCGTGCCACCTCCTCGACGTGGATCAGGACGTGGCCACGCTGGCCCTGTCGCTCCCACCGACGTCCGCCGGCAAGCCGGCAGCGACGGTGCAACTGGGCCCCGACATCAACGACGTGCTAGACGCGTTAGCCGCGGCGCTTCCGCCGACGGATTTCACCGACACGCTTACGGCCAGTCTGCGGCACGCGTATGCGCCTGGCCGCCGGTTGGTTGACGCCTTCGCCATCTGGCTCGAACAGCTGCTCGGGCCCCTGGGCCTCGTGGTCTTCGACGCGTCCGATCCTGCGGCCAAGCCCCTGGTGGCGCCGCTCTTCGAGCGCGAGCTGAACCAGCCCGGGGTGACCGCGAGCCTGGCGCGTGCCGCCGGTGAACGCCTCGAACACGCAGGATTTCATGCGCAAGTTGAGACGCACCCGGAGTCAGTAGCGCTGTTTCTGATGACCGAGCGACGCGTCCCGGTGCGTCGTGACGGCGACCGGTTTGCGATCGGCGACGAGACCGTCGGTCGGGACGAGTTGCTCCGCCGGCTTCACGACAATCCAGCCAGCCTCGGTCCGAATGTGCTGCTGCGTCCGGTTGTCCAGGATCAGCTGTTTCCCACCGTCTGCTACGTCGCAGGACCGAATGAGCTGGCCTATCTCGCGCAGCTGAAGGACGTCTACGCGCACTTTGATGTCCCGATGCCTCTGATCGCGCCGCGGATGACCGTTTCCGTGGTCGATGCCGCTGTGATCAAATTCATCCGCCGCCACTCGGTCGCGGTAGAGACGCTGCATCGCCAGGACGACTCGGTCCTGAACGCGTTGCTCGGGGCGCAGTTTCCGGAGACCGTTGACCAGGCCCTGCAGGCGACCGAGGCGGCGCTTCGCGACCACATGAGGGACCTCTCGGTCGCTGTGGCCACCGTTGACCCGACATTGACGGGCGCGGCCGAGTCAACCCTCGGACGCATGGAGCGGGACCTCCAGAACTTCCGCAACAAGGTGGTACAGGCAGCCAAACGCCGAGACGAGACCCTGCGTCGCCAGTTTACGCGCGCCCAGACACAGCTATTTCCCTCCGGCACGCCTCAGGAGCGGCGCGTCGCATCGCTGTTTTTCCTCAATCGGTACGGCCCGGCCCTGATCGACCGGCTCGCCACCGATCCGACGCTCGACACCGCCCATCACTGGGTCATCTCGGTCTGATTCTTCCAACTCGGCACCTGGTGGCCTCGCGCAGGGCGCGGCGAACGCCGGACACGCGGCAGTTCGGCCGATAACGAAGGCGTGAGTGCCGGCCGCCCCAGGACCCGCCCCAACCAACGACAGCGGGGGTCCCGTCGTGGCACCTCGCGACTCATGCCGAGTCGACGCGTGGTGGGCGCGGCGGCGGTACTCCTCGCCACGCTGCTCCTGGCCGCTGCTCTGGTGTCCGCCAGAACCCATCGCAGTCTCTCCGCTCAGCTTGACGCGCATCTGGCGACGGACTGGACACCAGCAGCCAACGAACTCTTCGCGGCCGACCTGACCATCACCCCGGGGTTGCGGCTCGATCGCCACGACCTGGCGGAGTGGCTCGCCACCCTGGCCTATCGAGAGCGCGACCGGGCCCGGGGCTCCGGCGAGTTCGCCATCGAGCCCAACGCCATCACGCTCATCGAGCACCAAGGGCCATACGCTGGCCGAACCGTGCGAGTCGTCTTCGAGCCAGACCCGGACGGGCGCGACCACGTCGCGGCCATCGAAGTGCCCCCAAGCGGCTACACCGAAACGCTCAGGCTGGAGGGCCGGCTCCTCTCAGCTCGCCCCGAGAGCGGTCGGCGCAAACATCAGATCGTGCCCCTGCGCACGATTCCGAGACCGGTGGTGCTGGCGGTGCTCGCGGCCGAAGACCACCGATTCTTCGCACACCCCGGCATTGACGGGTTGCGCATCGCGGCCGCCGCCGTGACGAACCTGACAGGCAACCACCCCTACCTGGTCGGCGCCAGCACCCTGACTCAGCAGTTGGTCAAGAACGCGCTGTTGACCACGGACCAAACGCTGACGCGGAAGCTGCACGAGCAAGCGCTCGCGCTCCTCCTGGAACGCCGACTGACCAAGACCCGCATTCTGGAGCTGTATCTCAACGAGGTCTATCTCGGCCAGTACGGCTCGTTCGCGATTCACGGCGTCGCCGAAGGGGCACGGGCTCTGTTCGGCAAAGACCTGCACAATCTATCGCTCGGCGAAGCCGCGACCATGGCTGGCATCATCCAGGCCCCGCAGCGCAACGCGCCGGCGCGCCACCCGGAACGGGCTGGCGAGCGGCGGAACGCGGTGCTGCTAGCCATGGTCGACCTGGACTTCATCACGCCAGACGCCGCCATGTCCGCGGCCCGGGAACCACTCGGGGCGATCGCGGGTCAGTCGGATCTCGACGCGCCGTATTTCGCCGATTTCGTGGGCGGGCAGCTCGAGGCGATGCTGGATGGCCGTCTGGCCGGTGTCCAGGTCGCCACCACACTCGACGTGCGGCTGCAGCGATTGGCTGAAACGGCGGTCGATGAGGGCCTGACCCGCATCGCGAACCTCGCGCCCGCCGCGAGCGACGCGACCGCGCAGGCCGCGCTCGTCGCTGTCGACCCGCGGAACGGAGCCATCCGGGCGATGGTCGGCGGGCACGCGTATCACCAGTCGCAGTTCAATCGGGCCGAGCGGGCGTTTCGCCAGCCGGGATCCATCATCAAGCCATTCGTGTATCTGGCCGCGTTGGAACGGGCTCGCTACGACCGCGACGTCACCTTCACCGCATCGTCGCAGATCGATGACACCCCCACCACCTTCACGGACGGCGGTCGTCCGTGGCGCCCATCGAATTTCGGATCGGTCTACGACGGCCCGATCACCGCGCGCCTCGCGCTGGCACGGTCGCGCAACGTCGCCGCGGTGAAAGTGGCGGCCCTGGCCGGATTCTCGGAGGTGGCCGACCTCTGGGCTCGCGCATCCGGTGGCGAAGCGCCACCTCCCTATCCGTCGCTCGCATTGGGCGCCTTCGAGGTCACGCCGCTGGAGGTAGCCGCAGCCTACGCCGTGATCGCCAACGGTGGCCAGCGGGTGCCGATTCATGCGATCGCACGGGTCAGCCAAGGGGGGCGCGCGATCCAGGTGCCGGCCGACCGGCCACGACGGGTGGTCGCGGCCGACAGCGCATTCGTGGTCACCCAGATGCTACGCAGCACGTTCGAGGAGGGCACCGCCGTCAGTGCACGGCGCCAGGGTTTTCTGGACATCGCGGCCGGCAAGACGGGCACCACCAACGACCTGCGGGACGCGTGGTTCGTGGGGTTCACACCCACCCTGCTGACCGTCGTGTGGGTCGGCCATGACGACAGTCGTCCGCTCCGGCTGACGGGCGGAGAGGCCGCACTGCCGATCTGGACGGACTTCATGCAGGGCGCGCGGGAGGGGTCCGGCACCAGGGACTTCGAGGCGCCTCCTGGCATCACCTGGGCGAGGATCGATCCGATGTCCGGACGACTGGCCACGCCGAGATGCCCACACCCCGTGACGGAGGTGTATCGCGACGGAACGGCACCCACTGAGTCGTGTGTACTCCACTGAACCAGCGTCCCGACCTCCGTTCGCTCACGCTCAAGAACGACGCAGCGGGTATAATTGGACGATGTCCGTCTGGAACCGCTCCCTTCGTGGCGCCTGCATCCTGGTCGTTAGCACGGCGCTTGGGTGCGGAACGCAGCCCGCCGCAGACGAGGTGGTCGCGACAGACCCCGCAAGCACCCTGGAGCCACTGGCCGTCCCGGCGCCCTCAGTGGACCCGGTGTCGGAGACGCTCCCGGCGATCGTGGCGCGTGTGAACGCGCACGAGGTGACCAACGAAGAACTCGAACGAGCCGTGCGAAGCGCGGAGATCCAGGCCGGGCAAGCGCTCCCAGCGCACCTGCGAGACCAGGTCTATCGGTCGGTACTGGATCGCTTGGTGTCGTTCCACGTGTTGCTACAGGAATCGGCGTCTCGCGGTATCGAGGTCGATGAAACGGTCGTTGAGGAACGCATCGAGAGCCTGAGGGCGAACTTCCCCACTCCCGAGGCATTCACCGCCCAGCTTGCGAGCTGGAATACGACGCTGGAGATCCTCCGAGGTGAAACCCGTCGAGACTTGCTGGTGGAACGGGTGCTCGCGGCGGCGGTGCCGTCCGAGGTCGACGTTGACGCGGAGACCGCGCGGGCGTTCTATGACCAGCACATGGAGCAGTTCACCGCCGGTGGTGGGGCCGAGGCGAAACACATTTTGATTGGGCTCAGTCCCGACGCGGACGAGAACGACACGGCGGCCGCTCGCGCGCGTGCCCAGGCGGTTCTGGACGAGCTCAGAGCCGGCGGCGATTTCGCGGCCCTCGCTCAGACACACTCGCAAGATCAGGCGTCGGCCGCCGCCGGTGGCGAGCTCGGTCGAGTGGTCAAGGGGCAGACCGTGCCCGCCTTCGAGGCGGCGCTGTTCGCGTTGTCACCAGGGGAGACCAGCGACGTCGTGGAAACCCCGTTCGGGTTTCACATCATCCAGATGACCGCGCTGGAGGAAACGACCACCGTGCCGTTCACGGAAGCGAGCGTCCAGATTCGAGAATTTCTCGTGCGCACGGAGCAACAGGCGAAGACCGAGGCCTTTGTCGAGGAGTTGCGCGCCAACAGCGACATTGAGATTTTGATCTGATGAGAAACGAAGATGTCTTCGAAGCGGTCGCTGAGGCGCTGAAACGCGGGGAACCCGCCGCGCTGGTGACCATCATCCGGGCGCAAGGGTCCACCCCTCAGCGGGTTGGAGCGAAGATGTTGGTCTTTCCAGACGGACGAATCGTCGGCACGATCGGTGGCGGATGCTATGAAAACGAGGCGTTCTGGAAGGCGAAGACTGCGATCGAGACCCGTGAACCGGTCATTGCCAGATACGAGCTGGCGGACGACCTTGCCGAAGACTCGGGACTGATTTGCGGAGGGCAGATGGAAGTCTACATTGAGCCCCTCGAACCGGCCCCGGCCCTCTACCTCGTCGGTGCGGGCCACGTGGCCTATCACCTGGCTCAGGTGGCGCACACGGTGGGCTTCCGGCTGCACGTCATTGACGACCGCGAAAAGTTCGCCAACCGCGAGCGGTTTCCCGACGCGGAAGAGATCGTGGTGGATGCGATTCCGGAATGGCTCACCCGGGCCGAGCTGCCGGCACACGCATTTGCCGTCATTCTGACGCGCGGGCACCGGCACGACCTCGACGCGTTACGGGCGCTCGCGCCAAAGCAGTTGCGCTACCTCGGACTCATCGGGAGCCGAGCAAAGGTGGCGCGCATCTATGAAGCGCTCGAAGAAGAGGGCATTCCAGCCGAGCAGCTGCGGCGGGTCCACGCGCCGGTTGGCCTGAACCTGGGCGCGGTCACGCCGCAGGAAATCGCGGTGAGCATCCTGGCTGAGCTCATCGGCGTCAAGTACGGGAAGATCGGAGCCGAAGGCACGGGGACGCCTGGGGCGGCATCGCTGCGATGGGCCCCGCCGAGGCGGGCCGAGACCACGCCAGCGTAGCGTTCGGAGGATATACTTTTATCGCCATGCCTCGGCAATTCGCCGCAAGCGGCCACACCGGCACCGAGCAGAGCAGCCGCGCGCGCAGCGTGCTGGCTGCGCTCGTCCAGGAATACATCGAGCACGGCACGCCGGTGTCATCGCTGTGGCTGGCGGAGCACGGGGGGTTCGGCCTGTCCTCGGCCACGGTGCGCAACACCCTGGCTGGCCTCGAGGACGCGGGCTTGGTGTGGCAGCCTCACACCTCAGCCGGTCGCGTCCCCACCGACCTGGGCTACCGCAGCTTCGTTGACCTGCTGCTGCAGCGGCGTCTCACCACGCGCTCGACGTCGGCCGTAGAAGCCCGGCTGCGGCAGGCCGGTTCCGTCAATGGCGTGCTGTCGAACGTGTCGCATGAGCTGTCGCGGGTCTCGCATCACCTCGGATTCGCGATGGCCCCGACCAACGAGGTGGTCGGGTTCGAGCACATCGAATTTGTGCCGCTCGACGGAACGCGGATCCTCGTCGTCGTGACCGCCGCGGAAGATCGGGTCTGCCACAAGGTCGTCGACATCGGCGAACAGGTGCGACGCGGCGAGTTGGAGCAGGGCGCGCGATATTTGAATCAGGAATTTCGCGGCTTGACCCTTGGCGATGTGCGCACGCGGGTGATTGAGAGCCTCCGCCAGGAGCAGGTGATCTGCGACCAGTTGCTGTCACGGTCGCTGCGGTTGGCCAGCTCGACCCTCGAAGAGATGGTCCCTCGCGACAACGTGTTCGTTGACGGCGCCACGTCGCTGTTCGACGACGTCTCTGACGACGAGGGGTCGGTGCCATTGGCCACGTTGCGAGCCCTCTTGGAGATGGTGCAGGAAAAGCATCGACTGGTGCGGCTGCTGAGCGAGTATCTCGAAGTCGATACCGGCGGCCTGACCGTGGTGATCGGAGCCGAGCACACGGCCGACGACCTGAAACCGTTCAGCCTGATCGCGTCGACCTATTTCGACGGTCGACAGACGGGCACCGTCGGCGTGATCGGGCCACGCCGCATGCGCTATTCACAAGCCATCGCGGCGGTCGACAGCGTGTCGCAAGCTGTCAGCCGCGTGCTGGTCAATCACAGTCTTCCACCCGCAGACGATGCACGACGAACACCCTACCCCACAATCTGAGTCCCACCCCCAGACTTCGGAGCCGGCGCGCGCGGCGACGCCGAGTGACGAGACCCCGCCGGAAACAGCGGCCGGTCTGCAGGATGAGGAAGCGACGGCGACCGCCGCCAGTCCAACGCCGACCGGCGGCGACGCCGACAACGGGGACGATATTGGCGACGACGATGTCGCCGAGCTCCGCCGCGAGCGCGACGAGCACTACCAGCGGCTGCTGCGGACCACGGCTGAATTCGACAACTACCGCAAACGCACGGAGCGCGAACGCCGCGATCGGGCCGAGTACGCAGCCACCGATCTGCTGACCGACCTGCTGCCGATCGTCGATGACCTGGAGCGGGCGTTGGCGGCAAAGACCAAGGACGCCGACGTCTACCGCCGCGGTGTCGAGATTATCCAGAAGCAGTTGCTGGACTTGCTGGAGAGACGTGGGGTGACGCCAATCCAGGCGCTGGGCGCGGACTTCGACCCCAACGTGCACCAGGCGGTGACCCAGGAACCGAGCGACCGCCACCGCGACGGCGAGGTCATCGAGGAGCTCCGCCGGGGCTACACCATGGGCGACCGCCTGCTCCGCCCCGCAATGGTCAAGGTGGCGCAATCGTGACGACAACCCGGGACTACTACGAAATCCTCGGCGTACCGCGGGACGCCGACGAGTCGACCGTCAAGAGCGCCTACCGCAAGATGGCGCTCAAGCATCATCCTGACCGCAACCCAGGCGACAAGGGAGCTGAGGAACAGTTCAAGGAAGCCGCAGAGGCCTACGCCGTACTCGCGGATCGGGAAAAACGTGCGCGCTACGACCGGTTCGGACACGCTGGAGTGGGCGGCCCGAGTAGCGGCGGGGCCGGCTACGACCCAACCATTTTTGCCGACTTCGGTGACATTCTGGGCGGACTGGGCGACCTCTTTGGGTTCTCCGGTGGCGGTCGGCGCGGTGGCGTCAGACGAGGCGCCGACCTGCGCTACGACCTCGAGATTACCTTCGAAGAGGCCGCAACCGGCACCGAGACGACACTCCAGATTCCCCGCGACGAATCCTGCGACACCTGTGGCGGTTCCGGTTCCGCCCCGGGCAGTTCGCCCCAACAGTGCAGCCAATGCCGCGGTCACGGCCAGGTCCGCTTCCAGCAGGGGTTCTTGACGGTGGCCCGAACCTGTCCGGCCTGCGGCGGCATCGGACGCGTGATCGCCAAGCCGTGTCAGTCCTGCCAGGGTCACGGCAAGGTTGGTCAGGAACGCAAACTCACCGTCAAGATTCCGGCCGGCATTGCGACGGCTCAACGGCTGCGCCTCGCCGGAGAGGGAGAACACGGCGGGCCCGGCGCGCCGCCGGGTGATCTGTACGTCGTCGTGCACGTGGCTGATCACGCGTTCTTCCTGCGCGATGGCGACGACCTCCTGTGCGATATGCCGGTGAACTTTCCGACGCTCGCGCTTGGTGGCCAGATCGAGGTCCCGACCCTGACGGACCCGACCACCATCCAGATTCCCAAGGGCACACAAGCCGACACACGGTTTCGCCTCCGGGGCAAAGGGATGCCCAATGTCAACGGTCGCGGCCGGGGCGACCTGTATGTCCGCGTGCAAGTCGCCGTGCCAACCAAGCTGAGCCGGGAACAGAAGGCGCTTCTCGAACAACTCGCCGACACACTCGCAGACCGTCGGCACGAACCCGTACCCGCCGGCAGCGACGCAGAACGCCCGTTCTTCGACCGCGTCAAGGACATTTTCGGGTAGTGCCAGACCCGTATCCGGCGCTTGCAATCAACGGTCCTCCCCTTACGGGCGACGTTCTGACCTGGGTCGACCGCCTGGCCGCGCTCCTGGACGATTTCAGCCCGCTCGCGATCGACCACGCGGCCCCGGACGCGCGACAGATGCTGGTCTACTTCTCATCACGGCCCGATCGAGACGCCGCCCTGCAGGCCGTCATCGCCGCTGCGGCCCCCGGCGTGAGCGTCTCGGCCGTATCGGTCGCCGACGACGGGTGGGCGGAGCGCTCACAGGCTGATTTGCGCGCAGTCAGAGTGGGCCGGATCATCGTGGCTCCCCCGTGGGACCTGCCAGACACGACGAGCGACGGGGAGGACACGACTGTCGTCGTGCAGATACGACCGGCGCTCGGGTTCGGCAGCGGTCATCATCCCACCACCAGGCTTGCCTTGCTGGGACTGCAACAAATTCCGCTGCACGACCGCACCGTGCTCGATCTGGGCACTGGTTCCGGCGTACTCGCCATCGCCGCGGTCCAACTCGGCGCCCAAGCGGCGATCGGAATCGACCGAGACACCGACGCACTCGAGTCGGCCCGGGAGTCGTTGGCCCTGAACAACGTCGCGCATCGCGTCGAGCTGTATGCCTGCGCGCTCGCTGACGCCGCGCACGTGGCCGACGTGATCGTCGCGAATCTCACCGGGGCGACCTTGACGCACCAGCGCCAGGCCATTCAAGCTCTGACCCGGCCGGGCGGACATCTGGTGCTCAGCGGTATCCTGTCGACCGAGGCGGCGAGCGTGGCGACAGCCTACGACGCCGTGGGACCCTGTATCTGGCGAGCCGCCGAGAACGAGTGGGTAGGGATGATGTTCAGGAATGACCGCCCACGAGACAAGGCTCAAGTCTTGCCCCACTGAAGGCAGGCCGACGAGTGGCGCCGGCCTTCAGGCCTGCGAAGCAAGGCTCCAGCCTCGCCCCAACTGCAGTCAGTCGGACTAGTAGTCGCCCCAGATGTACTGCAGCACCGAGACGGCGGACACCACGACCGCGTCGGCGCGCAACGTGCGTCGGCCCAGTGTGATCGGGACAAACCCCGCTGCCTGAGCGGTGTGCACTTCGGTGGCGGTCCACCCACCTTCCGGTCCCACCGCGAGCAGCGCCGACGCCGGCACTCCGCGGTCTCGCACTGTCTGCAGCCCCGTCCCCCCGTCGGCGGCGCTGGGCTCCACCAGCAGCAGCCTCAGGACGGATCGGTCCGCAAGCAGGTCACCGAACGCAACAGGGGTTCTGATCGCCGGTATCACAGCCCGGCGGCATTGCTTGGCGGACGCGATGGCAACCCGGACCCATCGCTCACTCTCACGCCCACGGCCCTCGGAGCGCTCGGTCAGGACAGGCTGGACCGCCGCCGCTCCGACCATCGTCACATCACGCACCACGTCGTCGAATTTGCGGCCTTTCAACAGGGCTTGCGCCACGGTGAGTGCTACGGCCGGTTCAGGCGTGATGGGCACCGCCTCGTAGGGGCGGACGATGGTGAGCTGCGACGTGGTGGCTTCGACCCGCGCCAGATACTCGGCGCCACGCCCATTGAACACTGCCACGGTGTCGCCCTGCCCCAGCCGCAGCACCCTCCGCAGATGGGTCGCTTCGTCGGCCGGCATCGGTGCTGGCTGGCCGAGACCTGTCGCATCGGGCACGAAGAACCGTGGTGGCATCGGCGGATTATAGTCAGCGCCGTGGGGCGCCGGCCCGTGCCTGCTATACTCTCGACTCTTCATGCTGTTCGCTGATCACATCCTCGGAAAATACAAGGTCGTCTCGGCGCTGGGCAGCGGCGGGTTCGGGACCGTCTATCTCGCGGAAGACACCTGGATCAACAAGAAGGTCGCCCTCAAAGTGCCCCACCGCCAGAACATGAACTTCAGCGAGCTCCTGCGGGAGCCGCGCCTCTTGGCGGCACTGGATCACCCGAATATCGTCTCCATCACGACAGCCGAGAAGCAGGACAACATCTTCTTCATCGTGATGGAGTATGTCCCGGGCGAAACCCTCGAGTCGATGATCGCCAGTGGGGGCCGACTGGACATCGATCAGGTCCTCGACTTCTCTCTCCAGATCGGCCGCGCCGCCGAACACGCCCACGCGCAAGGCATCATCCATCGCGACCTTCGCCCCGCGAATGTCCTCGTCTCGGAGTCGGGCACCCTGAAAGTGGCAGACTTCGGTACGTCACGGTTCCTCGAAATCGCCGCGCACGGCACCACCGTCATCGGCAGCCCGGCCTATATGGCTCCGGAACAGTTCCGTGGCGAAGCGGTCTTCGCGTCGGATCTGTACTCCATCGGCGTGACCATGTATCAGATGTTGACCGGCGTCCTGCCATACGACACACCGGCACCGAGCGACCTGGACAAGCTTGCTAGCGGAGTCCTGGTGCGACCGCCACGCCTGCTCAACGCCGCCATTCCCGCCGACCTCAGCGCGGTCGTGCTCAAGGCCCTGGCCCCGGCCGTAGTGGACCGCTACCAGCGCGCCTCAGAACTGATGACCGACCTGGAGCAGGTCCAGCGCGGGCGACAGGCGGCAACCCCTCGCGCCGCGACTCCGCGCTCGGCCGCCAGCGCCGTCGATTCCCCCGCCACGACCGAGGCGCGCAACATACAGGCGCGCATCCGGCCACGCGCCACGCCAGCGGCCGGTTTTTGCTGGCACTGCCGCAAACCGCTGCATGCGAGAGCGGACCGCTGCCCGTTCTGCGGCGAGGCGCAGTAGGCGCCCTGGCGAAGACCGGTGAAATCTGTTGCGCAACGGGTGGGTCGGACACTACACTCTCGTAACTGATTGACAGGATGGCGGTTCAGGTGGTTCAAACGATGAGTTTTGGTAGCGGCAAGATCTGGATGAACGGGAGGCTGGTCGACTGGGCCGATGCGAATATTCACATCGGGTCCCACGTGGTCCACTATGGGAGCGGGGTCTTCGAAGGGGCTCGGTGTTACGACACGCCCAACGGGTCCGCCTGTTTTCGCCTCGACGCGCATCTCCGCCGTCTGTACGATTCGGCCAAGATCTACCGAATGACCTATGACCTCGAGTTGTCCGCATTTCGCGACGCGGTACTTGAGACCATTCGGGTCAATGGCTACCAGGCGTGCTACATTCGCCCCCTGATCTACCGGGGATACCACGAGCTGGGGGTCAACCCGTTCGAGTGTCCCGTCGAGGCGGCGATCCTGCTGTGGAGCTGGGGCGCCTACCTTGGAGCCGAAGCGCTTGAAAAGGGCGTTGATGTCCAAGTCAGCTCCTGGGCCCGCCCTGCACCCAACACGTTCCCGGCGATGGCGAAGTCGACCGCCAACTACGCCAACTCGCAACTGATCAAGATGGATGCCCTCCTCAATGGGTACAGCGAGGGGATCGCGCTCGACCCGTCCGGACTCGTGAGCGAAGGCAGCGGCCAGAACATCTTTGTGGTGCGAGACGAGGTGATCTACACGCCGACAGTCAGCGGATCCGTGCTGCCAGGCATCACCCGCGACGTCGTCAGGACGCTGGCCCGCGACCTGGGCATGGAAGTTCGTGAGCAACCCATTCCGCGCGAGATGCTCTATATCGCGGACGAGGTGTTCTTCACCGGCACGGCAGCCGAGCTGTCGCCAGTCCGGAGCGTTGACAAGATCGTCGTAGGCAACGGGCGACGGGGGCCGGTGACCGCGGCCCTTCAGCGCCGGTTCTTCGACGTCGTGAACGGCGTTGTCCCGGACACTCACGGCTGGCTTACCTACGTCACTGCGGCACCCGCCGCGGCGGCGCAGGGGTGACGGCCGGACAGCCGCCGGATGAATCTCACCGAACTGCTTCGTAGCGTCGTGCACGCGGGCGCATCCGATCTGCATCTGAAGGCAGGCAACTACCCGATGATGCGTGTCCATGGCGCGCTACGCCCGGCGAGCCACCCCTCTCGATTGGTGCCCGCGGACCTCGCCGCGCTGGCCGCGACCCTCATTCCGCCCGCGCTGGAGCCGCGGTTCCTGACCGATCATGAGGTCGATTTCGCACACAGTGTGCCGGGTCTCGGTCGCTTCCGTTGCAACGTCTTCAAGCAACGCGGCACAGTAGCGATGGCGCTCCGGGTGATACCGGCGGACGTCGGCTCCATCGCATCGCTCGGCCTGCCCCCCGTCTTGACCACCCTGGCCGAACCCGAGCGCGGTCTCATCTTGCTGACCGGCACCACCGGCAGCGGCAAGAGCACGACACTCGCCTCGTTGATTGACCACATCAATCGCAGTCGGGCCGCGCGCATCGTCACGGCGGAAGACCCCATCGAATACCTCCACCAGGATCGACTGGCACTCATCAGCCAGCGCGAGGTCGACGTCGACACCCGTTCCTTCGCCGATGCGCTGCGCAGCGCGCTGCGTCAGGACCCCGATGTGATCTTGGTCGGCGAGATGCGGGACCGGGACACCATCGAGATCGGACTCACCGCGGCTGAGACGGGTCACCTAGTGATGTCCACGGTGCATACGCTCGACGCGACCGAGACGATCAACCGGCTTGTCACGGTGTTCCCGACGCATCAACATGGCCAGGTCCGACTACAGCTGGCGAGCGTCCTCAGGGCCGTCATCTCGCAACGCCTGCTTCCACGCGCAGACGGCACCGGCCGGTGTGTCGCGGTCGAGATCATGGTCAACACGCCGTTTGTCCGCGACTGTATCACTGACCCGAAACGTACCCACCTCATCCTCGAGGCCATTGCCACCGGCCGCACGCCATACGGCATGCAGACGTTTGACCAGTCGATTTTCGAGCTCTACGAGAGCGGGCTGGTGTCCTATGACACGGCGATGAGTGCGGCGTCGAATCCTGACGAGTTCAAGCTACGCATACGGGGTGTCACCGATATCGAAGCGGGTGAGGTACGGGGTGACGCCGCGGGCGGTGGCAGGGAGAATCCGCTCGTCCGTTTCGAGACCTAGTGCCCCGGAGTAGCGACAGTGCTCGGCCCCCCTCGTAGCGCCTACCAGATCGCGTTGCGACTCCTCGCGCGGCGCGACTACACAACCGTCCAGATCCGGCAACGGCTCGGTCGACGTGGGCTCGCCCCACCCGACATAGAGGCGGCCATCACGCGCCTGACACGGGCAGGCCTGCTCGACGACCGTCGGGTTGCCCACGCGTGGGCCCGGCGCGCAGCGGAGATCAAGCTGCGGGGGCAAAGCCGCACCCGTCGGGAGATCGAAGCGCTCGGCATTGCACCGGAGACGGCGCGGCAAGCGGTCGCGACGGTCTTCGCCGAGGTCGACGAAGACGGGGTGCTCGACCGTGCGATCGCGAAGCGGCTCGTGGGACCACTCACGGACCGCGCGCATTTTCGGCGCGTGTATCAGGCCCTGGTGCGACAGGGATTTCCCCCAGACCGGGTCGCGGCCCAGCTGCTCAGGCGCAGCGGTGAGGCCGACGCTTTTGTGGAAGAATAGCCGAATGACGTCCAACGAGGTCCGACGCAGTTTTCTTGAGTTTTTTGGTGACCGGGACCACCAGATCGTGCGGAGTGCATCCCTCGTGCCGGCCGACGACCCGACCCTGTTGTTCACCAACGCCGGAATGAACCAGTTCAAGGATCTCTTTCTGGGCCGGGAGCAGCGGTCCTATCGGCGTGCCACCAGTTCACAGAAGTGCATGCGCGTCAGCGGCAAACACAACGACCTCAGCAACGTTGGCCCCTCCTGGCGGCACCACACCTTCTTCGAGATGCTCGGGAAT
>SXOW01000152.1 GCA_005778315.1 Acidobacteriota bacterium | reverse complement strand
GCTGCAGCGCCATCACCTGGGTCTCACCGATTCGGAAAAGCTGGACATCAAGGCGCTGCAAGGTACGCCGTTGGCGGGCGTCGAGCTTCGCATCGTGGGCGACGACGGCACCGAGTTGCCCTGGGACGGCGAGACCATGGGGGAATTGCAGGCGCGGGGCCCGTGGATCATTCGCGGCTATTTCAAGCGTGACCCGACCGCCGAGCATTTCACCGCGGATGGTTGGTTCCGGACCGGTGACGTGGCCACCATGACGCCAGACGGCTACATGGGTATCACCGACCGCACCAAGGACCTCGTCAAGAGCGGCGGCGAGTGGATTTCCACCGTGGCGCTCGAGGGTGCCTTGATGGCCCACGACGGCGTGCTGGAGGCGGCCGTCATTGCGGTGCCGGACGAGAAATGGTCAGAGCGGCCGCTGGCGGTGGTGGTGCGAACCGCGACCAGCGACGTGCAGGCAGAGGAACTCCGGCAGTTCCTGGCCGAACGGTTCGCGAAGTTCGAGATCCCGGACCGGTTCGTCTTTGTCGAGACGCTGCCCAAGACCAGCGTCGGCAAGTTCGACAAGAAGGCCCTGCGGGCACGCGTCGGCGCCGGCACCCTGTAGTGGCAGTACTATCGACTGCCGCTTCATGCAGAACACCGTTCTTGCGCACCACCGGTATCGGCCCTTGGTCGGCGTGCTCGTCGGGCTGTTTCTCGCGTTTCCGCTCGGCGAGGGCCTGGCTCGCATCGCGCTCGACCCGGTGGACTACCTGCTTCCCGAGCGCGTGCCGGACGACCTGCTCGGATCGCGCATCGCACCGCACTCGGGAGGCCACGACGCCTGGGGCTTCCGCAATCGCGTGGTTCCCTCACGCGTCGACATCGTGACGATAGGCGACTCGCAGACCTACGGTTGGGCGAGTCGCCGCCGTGGCGCGTGGCCGACGCGGTTACAGCAGCGGAGTGGCCTGTCGGTCTACAACATGGCGATGGGAGGGTTCGGTCCTGGGCACTACCTGACGCTGATGGAGCGCTTCGTGCCACAGCTCGACCCGCAGTGGGTCGTGATGGGGCTGTTTCCGGCGAACGACCTGCTTGGTGCATGGACGTGGGTGTACTCGGACGGGCGGAACCCCGAGTTGCGGGCACCGAGCGACCAGAGCGTGGGAGGACCCCCGGACGTTGAACCGGCGCCGGCCGATGCGGGCGCGACGTCGTGGCGCGGATGGCTGTCAAGCCACAGTGTGTTCTACCGCGCGGCAATGCACACGATCGTCGGGGTGTGGGCGCGACGAGCGGAGCACGCGCTCGCCGCCTCCGCCACGGCAGATGTGATGGCGGTCACTGATCCCAGCCGCGGGGTGCGGACGCTCCTGCAGCCCCGTGCCCACGCGCAGGCGCTGAATCCGGATGATCCGCGGGTGCGCACTGGTTTGGCGGTGACGATACGGATGCTCGCGCGATTTCGTGACCGCTGTCGCGATGCCACCCTCCGCTGCACGGTCGCGGTGATCCCGAGCAAGGAGCGTGTCTACGCCCGCGTGGCGCTGGCACAGGACTCAGGCCACCACGCTGCGGCGCTGTCGGAGTTGCTGAGAGGCGAGGAATCGATCGTCTCCTCGTTGGGGGAGGCGCTCGAGGCCTTGGATCTCCCGTGGATCGATCTCTTCCCGGTCCTCGAAGCGGGTGTCGGGAGCGGCGTCTACCAGGCGAATCGCGACATCCACCTGAGCGAATACGGCAACGAGCTCGTCGCGGAGGCGATCTGGGAGCACATCGAGTTGCGAGGTGGCGTGCCCGCAACGCGGTGAGCCCGCCTCGACAAGCGGCAGGCGATGGCCAGAACGCGTGCCGATCGTCCGGCGGACAGGCGGATGTCTCGCAAACCGCCTAGACGTCCGAGAGTTCCTGCAATCGCTCGCCCGTGCTGTCGCCGAACGTCTCGGTTGGAATGCCCAGTTTGTTGAGCAGCGTGAGTTGCAGGTTGGTCAGCCGCTGCGTCTGGTCCGGATACTTGACGTGGCGGCCACCACTGATGCGACCCGCGCCGCGACCGGCGAGCACGATCGGCAGGTTGCGGATGTCGTGGCTGTTCCCCTCGCTGATGGCGCTGCCATACAGCGCGATGACGTTGTCCAGCAGCGTCGCGTCCCCGTCGCTGGTGGTTGCCAGCTTCTCCAGGAAATAGGCGAACAACGTGGCGTGATACACGTTGATCTTCGCCAGGCTGTCGATCTTGTTCTTGTCGCCGCCGTGGTGCGAGATCGGGTGGTGTGAATCGGAGACGCCGATCTGCGGATAGGTCGCGCCGCTCTGCTCGCGCCCGATCTGGAACGTGATGACCCGGGTCGTGTCGGTCTGCAGCGCAAGCGCCTGCATGTCGAACATCAGCCGGGCATGGTCGTCGTAGCTGACCGGGATGCCCGCCGGCGACTCGACCAGCGGGAGCTCGCGACCCTGGGTCTCGGCCACCTGAAGGCGTCGCTCGATCTCCCGCACCGATTGCAGATACTCGTCGAGCTTGGCCTGGTCCCGCCGTCCGAGGTC
>SXOW01000151.1 GCA_005778315.1 Acidobacteriota bacterium | reverse complement strand
GTGTAGTCGACGTGGCCACCCCGAATCATCGTGAAACTATCCGCGTGGTGAAAGAACGCGGCGCCCGGCAGCATGGTCACGGGCTTCTTGCCGGCGTTGATGAGGTCCGGGTCCAGGTCTTCGGGTTCCGGCGGCGGTCCAAAACCGAGAATGCCGTTCTCGGAGTGGTACACGACCTCCCGACCGGCTGGCACGTGTGCAGCCACTTGCTCCGGGATGCCGATCCCGAGGTTCACATAGGCACCGTCCGGGATGTCCTGCGCACAGCGCCAGGCCATGAGATCCCTCGACAGACCGAGCCGTGTCGGTTTCCCCGTCTCGCTCATGGATATCGCGCTCCACTCCTGACGAGCGTCGACTCGTGGACGGCGTTTGGCAGCGCGACCACCCGATCCACAAAGATTCCGGGCGTGACCACCTGTTCCGGGTCGATGTCACCGGCGTCCACGCACTCGCGCACCTGCACGATGGTGGTGCGCGCGGCCGTGCACATGAGTGGCCCAAAATTGCGGGCCGCCCGATGGTAGGTGAGATTGCCCAGCCGATCCGCCCTATCCGCCTTGACCAGTGCGACGTCGCCAGGCAGAGCGTGCTCCATGACGTATCGGCGACCGTTGAACTCGCGTACTTCTTTGCCCTCGGCGAGCGGTGTCCCCACGCTCGTGGGAGTGAAGAACGCGGGCACGCCCGCACCGGCGGCCCGAATGCGCTCGGCCAGTGTGCCCTGCGGCACCACCTCCAGCGCGATGGCGCCGCGCCGGTATGCGGCAATAAAGACGCCGGCGTCCGAGGAGCGAGGAAAGGAGCAGATGATGCGTCGCACCCGACCGGCCTCGATCAGGGCCGCGATGCCCACATGACCGTTGCCGGCGTTGTTGCTCACGACGGTCAAGTCTCGTACGCCGAGATCGATCACGGCATGCAGCAGATCGGTCGGGCTGCCGGCCTCGCCAAAACCAGAAACCAGAATGGTGTCGCCGTCCGCAACGCCGGCCACGGCCTCCTCGACGCTCCTGACGCGTTTCTCAATCATGACGGTCCGCCCACACCTCGAGCCGACGACGCGACGAGCCGACGACGCGACGAGGCGACGACGCGACGAGCCGACGACGCGACGAGGCGACGAGGCGACGACGCGACCAGGCGACCTACGACGAGCCGACGCTGGCGACGGTCGGGAACGCGGTGGCCTCGCGCGACGCTCCAGGTCAGCGCGCTGGCCATCATAGCCCAGGCTCGCTCGGACGTGCGCGCCGCCGGTCACGACCCACGAGGCGCCGGTCTGTTGACTTGCGAGCGGACCCGCTTCACGATGTTTGGGACATGCGAATTCCGCCCCAAGCGCCGGGGCTGAGCAGGCGAAGGGTGTTGGGTGTGCTCTGCGGTCTCGCGTTCGGGGCCGGGTGCGGCACGTCGCCGACCGGGAACGCACCGGCACCCGCGACCATCGAAGCCATTCCGCCAACCGCGTCCGGACGCACGGCGCAGATCGATGCCGTGCTGGCCAGTGCCGTCGAACGGAACGACGTCGTCGGAGTTGTCGCGCTCGCGATCGACACGCACGGCGTGACGTATCGCGGCGCGTTCGGCACCGCGGACGAGGCGGGCGGGGAGCCGATCGGCCCCGACGCCGTGTTTCGAATCGCGTCGAGGACCAAGCCGGTCACGTCGGGGGCAGCGATGCAGCTCTTCGAGCGCGGTGCCATCGCGCTCGACGAACCGGCCGCGCGTTACCTGCCCGACCTTGCCGAGGTGCAGGTTCTTGAACGCTTTGACGCGGAGCGTGGCACGTATGAACTGCGGTCTCCCGCGAGTCCCATCACGTTGAGGCAGTTGCTCACGCACACGGCCGGTTTTGGCTACCCGTTCAGCAGCGACACACTCCGCGATTTTCAACCACGACCTGAGGATGCGGACGTCGTCGGCCCCTTGCTGTTCGACCCCGGAACCTCGTGGTGGTATGGCACGAGTACCGACTGGACCGGTCGACTCGTCGAAGCCGTCTCGGGACAACGTCTCGATGAGTACTTCACCGACCACATCTTCGATCCGCTGCACATGTTCGACACAGGCTTCAACGTGCCGGAGGCCGACTGGCCTCGAACGGTCGTACCGGCACAGCGCCAGGCGGACGGTGCGTTGGTGCACGGACCGCGGTCAGACCCGGCGCCGGTGACCGCCTTTAGCGGCGGAGGTGGACTGTGGTCCACCGCGGCGGACTATGGCCGATTCATGCAGATGTGGCTCAACGGAGGCTCGCTCGACGGTCGGCAGGTGCTGTCCGCCGAGACCGTGGCGGCCATGTCCTCGAACCACGTCGGGGCACTCGCCGCGGGAAGCATTGTCTCGGCGTTGCCAGACATGTCGAACGACTTCACACCGACCGCGCCTGGGCGGGGCCGGTTTGGTCTCGGGTTTCTCATCAACCTGGATGACCAGCCCGGTCGTCGCGCGGCGGGCAGCCTTGCCTGGGCCGGGATCTACAACACCTATTTCTGGATCGACCCGACATCCGGTGTGGCCGGCGTCATCCTGACGCAGGTGCTGCCGTTCGCGGACTCGCGTGTCTTGACGGTCTTCGAGACGTTCGAGCGTTCGGTCTACGCGGGGGTCGCCGAACCTCGGTAGCCGCCGGCACGACGCCTGTGGTCGTCGGCGACCCTCGCGACCGGCGCCCTGACCGGTTTCATGTTGGGCGGCGCGTCATGCTGCCGGCAACCCTACGCGGGTTCCGGCAGTGAACCGAGGAAGGTAATCCCGTACTCTTGGCAGGCCTTGTCGATCACATCACCTTCGATGGCTGTCTCGGGCGACGACGCCGTGATCGCTCGATAGAATTCCACATGACGCGGTGTCGTTAGAATCAAGTAACGGGCTGTGTCTGACTCAACCCGGAAGCCATGAATCACGCCACCTGGGATATGAACAAACGCGCCAGGTCCAGCGAGTGAGGCTGCCTGATTGCCCAGGTAGAACGTGATGCTCCCGCCGAGGACGTAGAACGATTCAACATCTAGGTCGTGCCGGTGAAGCGGAACGCTCATGCCACGTTTGGCCGTCTCCTCGACCAGGCCAAACGCTCCGCCAGTCAGAGCACCGGTCGCCAGGAAATGCGTCGACGTCTCGCCCATCCACCGCACCTCGCGATCCTCCGGCTTGCACAAGTAGGGCTCTGTTCTATCTCCCACGTGACACCTCCGCTCCGCTCGCATCCCGATCCGACAGCCCTGTGACTGTAATCACGCCGCAGCCTCAAGGGCAAATGCCTGACGCGCCTGGGCGGGTGTCTCTTCCACTGTTGCTTCGCGGGGAGTTCCATCAACCGCACCGCGAATGACCGGGGTTCTGAAGTACGCTACCGACTTCCACGCGCCCGCGTCGGGCGCTCGGGTCAAGTCACCCGACTGCTGACCCGGCAGCGAGGAGGCTGTGAATGATGAACCAACACCTCGGGCGGGCGTTGTGCGTGGGCGCCGCAATCGCGCTCCTCTCGCCGCTCGGCGCCGCCGCCCAATCGAGCACACCATCACCGCACACCGTCACCACAACCAAGTTCACGATCGACGACGTCGAGGCCAGCGTGGCGTTCTACGAGGACCTGGTGGGCCTGCCGGAGCTGCGTCGATTGGTCGACGAGGGTCGGCTCGTGGAGCCATTCATGGGATGGACCGAGAACGGTCGCATGGGCCTGCTGTCGTACACGGCCAAAGAAAGCGTCGAAAAGAGCCCCTACCCCGTGTCGGTCGTCTTCCTGCCAGACCTCGACGCGGTGGCCAGTCGGTTCGAGGCGGCAGCGCAACCGTTTCAGCGGTTCTCGGGGGAGGCCACCGGCGGGGTTGAACTTGCCATCGTGACCGACCCGAGCGGCAACGCGATCGAGTTGGTGGAACGGGCGGGGCCGCCCGCGGTGGGTGGCGCCCGGCTCATTGTGGAGAACCGGGCGCAGGCCGAGGAGTTCTTTGTGCGGATCTTCGGGGCGGAGCCCGGCGACCGGATCGAGACCGACACGTTCGACGAGGTGTTCATGGATGTCGGCGAAGGCATGTTCGTCGCCCTCTTCGAACCCAAAGGCGTCGGCCCGCTGCCCAAGAGTGATTATCCGGTCGTGGCCATCTATTCGACCGAGTTCGACGCCGTCCTCGAACGGGTCAAGGCCGGTGGCCTGCGGGTACGGGAACGCAGCGAGCGCATGTTCTTCGCGGACGACCCCTCCGGCAACGTCGTCGAGGTCGTGCGCCAGACCCCCCGGTAACCGCCGGTGTCGAGACTGATCGGTGCGGTCGCTCTCGTCACGGGCGGCAGCCGTGGCATCGGCGCGGCGACGGCGGACGTCTTCGCGTCGGAGGTGCGCCAGCAGCACATCGACCGGACGCCGCTGGGCCGGCTGGCCACCCCCCAGGACGTCGGCCGCGCGGTCCTGTCAGTGGTCACCGACCTCACCGCCACCACCGGAGCAGTGGTTCCCGTGGATGGCGGACGCCCACTCGGCTAAGCGACCGCGGAAGCGGGCGCCTGGCGCGCCGTGCCGCCGCACGCAAAGAAAACATGTCGCGAGGTCGAACGCAGGCGCGTGAGCAGGTGTATAACGTGGGAGAGGACAGGCAGACTCGGGAACAGCACACGCACCGACAAAGGGAGCACGATCATGAAGACAGAGTTGCGATCTCGGGGGAGCGCGATGTTCGCCCTCGTGGCCATGGCGATCATCGCGATGCTGGTGGGCGGACAGAACTCCACCACGGCAGGGGCGCAGAGTCGGTTCGTGGGCGGGGACCCGAGCCGACCCGACTCGGAGGACATGCAGGCCCTTCGCCTGCGGTTCGAAGCCGGGGCTCGCTCGAACTGGCACAGCCATGCCGGCTGGCAGATCATCGCGGCCGAGGAAGGTCGGGGTCGCACCCAGGTCCGCGGCCACGACATCATCGAGCTGGTGCCCGGCGGGGCGCCGAACTACACCGCCCCCGGGGTGGTCCACTGGCACGGCGCGGACCCCGACCAATACGTGGTGCAGCTCACGTTCATGGGGGGCGCATCCGGAGCGGACTGGTTCGAACCGGTCAGCGACAGCGACTACCGGGGCGAATAGTCGAGGTCAGAATTACGGCGCTGAGCGTATCACCTGCCACAGGCGCTGTGCGTGTGGAGGAAGCCGCGACAGGGACCGCTCGACCACCTCGACCAAGACAGCGTGATCCGATCGCGCGAGCAACTGTTCGATGTCCCATCGATCCTGGCTGCCACCGGCGTAGAGCTTCAGCAGGATCAGGTCGTCCACGCGAACGGTCGGCACGTCCCGCTGGTGATGTCGAGCGATCTCTGCGTGAGCCACCACGTCGGCAGTCCACGCACCCCGCCCGACCACGATATCGACATCGCGTTCGCCGGTCGCGCGAAACCGGATCACGCCGGCCAGCGGATCCGTGTCGTCCCCCCGCCGAATATCGCGCTCGACATCGGCGGACAGCGCGGCCCAGAAGGAGGCGTCGAGCACACGCCGATCGGTGGCGAGCAAGTCGATATCCAGCGTCGAACGACTGATACCGTGCACCGCAAGCGCGGCGGCGCCGATCAGGGCAAACGGGACGCCTGCGCGTTCGAGTTCGTCAATGACAACGTCGAGCAGCACCTCCTGCTCACGCGTCATGCGCCCGCGACGGCCGACGGCCGAAGCGACGGCTTCGGACGATGGTCGCACGCGCCTCAGACGGGGTGACACGCTGCGCCAAGGCGATGGTCGCGACGTCGGCGTCGCCGAGCTCGAGCGCAAGGCGGATGCGGGCAGCTGGTGACAACGCCCTGGTCCGGCGCCTCGTCTCCTCTCGCAGGGCGTCTGCTACCGATCGCATGCAGTCAGTGTAGCAAGACTCCGGGCGCCGGCGGTCCGGCGGTCCGCCCCAGTCGCGCGAGCAGGCCAGAGGCAAGTAGGATGCACTATGCTCGTCCAGGTAGCGCGTCGAACGCAGTGGGTCGTCGCGTGGGCGGTCTTCGCCTTCGCCTTCGCCATCCGACTGCTGTCCGAAGACTACCTCCAGAACGACCACTTCATGCACCTCGCGTGGTCCCGGCAACTGCTGGCCGGTGACGTGCCGGTCCGGGACTTCCTGGATCCCGGAATGCCACTCTCCTATCTCGCGTCGGCGGTGGCACAGCGGCTGTTGGGGCCGACCGAGTTCGCCGAGGTCCTGCTTTGCTCCGCGGGCTTGGCGCTGGCCGCCGCGCTGAGCTTCGTGCTCGGAACCCGCCTGTCGGGGTCCGCCTGGCTGGGGCTGCTGGCGGCGGCGCTGCAAGTCGTCATGGCCCCGCGGCTGTACGCGTACCCGCGGCTCCTGATCCCGGTCGTCGCGCTCTGGGTATTCGGCGCCTATGCCGGACGCCCTGACGTCTGGCGGCGCTGGCTGCTCGCCGTACTCGGTGTCGTCGCGTTTCTGTTCCGGCACGATTACGGGATCGCGGTCGCCGCCGGCGCGCTCGTCCTGGTGCGCACCCTGCATCGGCCACATTGGCGGGTCGCGCTGCGGCAGGTGGGC
>SXOW01000015.1 GCA_005778315.1 Acidobacteriota bacterium | reverse complement strand
TGCGAGGGCAGCATCAGGGTGCCCCACGGGCCCTCCGGCACAGAGACCGTGGGCGGGGTGAAGATGGGGCCGATCCGATAGTGCGACGCCAACTCCTCCGCCTCGGCCCGCAGCTCAGGCGTGAAGTCGATCAAGTCGTCCACCGACACCCCCTGGCGGTCGTAGGCCGGGGGCTTGGTGGGGAACGGCTGGGTGGGCGCCAACAGCTCTTCGGGCACGGTCGAGGCTTCAACCGCGCGCTCCTCGATCGGCCACACGGGCTCGCCAGTGACCCGGTCGAACACATATAACCAGGTCTGTTTAGTTGGCTGGGCAATAGCCTTGATCGCTCGGCCATCGACGGTGATGTCGACCAGAATCGGCGCGCACGGCAGGTCCCAATCCCAAACGTCGTGATGGATGAACTGGTAGTACCAGAGCCGCTCGCCCGTCTTGAGGTCGACGGCGACCAAGCTGTCGGCGAACAGGTTGTCGCCATGCCGGTGTCCG
This sequence comes from Acidobacteriota bacterium, assembly GCA_005778315.1. GTDB lineage: Bacteria > Acidobacteriota > Vicinamibacteria > Vicinamibacterales > UBA8438 > UBA8438. Next base: position 4,054 of record SXOW01000015.1, on the reverse strand, counting down.
CCGTAGTAATCGTTCGTCGGCATTTCGGTCGCGAAGTACGCGATACCAAGTTCCTCGTCGACGGTCATCTGGCCCCAGACACCCGTATTGCCGGAATAGCGCCAGGACTCATTCAGCCAGGTCTCGGCACCAAACTCGTCGCCACCCGGGACCGTGTGAAAAATCCAGCGTCGCTCGCCGGTGTTGGCGTCGAATCCACGGACGTGCCCTTTGACGTTCTCCATCGATTCCGGCGTGCTGCCCGGTAGGTGCGCGGCGCCGATCAGGATGGTGTCACCCGCCACAATGGGTGCCGCGTGCAGCCCGACTTCCCCGGTCACCAGGTCGATGTCCTGGTCCATGTTCTGCTTGAGATCCACCACGCCGTCCGTGCCGAAATCTGGCAGACGGTCGCCGGTCGCGGCATCAAGGCCGACGAGTTGATAGCCTGGCGTGACATAGAAAATCTCGCCTACGCCGTTGTGATCCCGATAGGCTAACCCGCGCCCAGACAGCCTGCGCGGCGCCGCCGCGCCCCGTGCCCCCTCATCCAGACGGTGGATCCACAGCAACTCGCCGGTGGCAGCATCCGCCGCGATCACCGACCGTCTCGACCCAACGGTGGAATACAGGACCCCCCCCACCATGAGCGGGGTCGACTGGAAATTGAACTCCGGCTCGGGACCAAAGTTATCCGTCCGCAGGCTCCAGGCGAGCTCGAGATCGTTGAAGTTGGTGGCGTCGATCTGATCGGCGGGCGAGTAGCGGGTACTCGCCAGATCTCCGCCGTAGGTGCGCCACTCGATATCCTGAGCGGCGGCCGGAACAGACCACATCGCCAGAGCGACGGCACAGCACAGGGCACGCGACGAGCGGGTGACGGTACAGGACACAATCCCCTCCGGGTGACAGCGCGCCAGTGGCGCCGTAGGTCGTGGTCGGTGTTCAGTGGTCATCCTACCGGGGCGGCGCCGGCAACACAACCGAAAGGGGGCTCAGGCGACCGGTGTCACGATGAGGGGCACGGCCGCGGTCGGTGAATCGACATCGGCAAACCAAGCCACCTCTTCCGCCACCATATCGAAACGCAGCACATACTCGCCCGGCGAGTCGAGGGGCGGCAGGTCGACCTCGATGGTTACCACGCCGTCTGGCTCGACGTCTCGGGGCAGCTCGGCGCGCTGCCAGTCCCCATCAAGCAAGGCCGCGTCGGCGGCGGCATGCAACCGGATTCCGAGGCGGGTCCAGCCAGCCTGCCGCGGAATGGTGGCCAGCCAGAGGGTATCGCCGGTGTTCTCGATTTCCACGGTCACGCGGCCGGCCTGGCCGGCCGCGACGGTCAATGGGCTGGTCGTGGGGTGGGGCGCGATGCGAGCGGTCAGCCGGCCGGGGCGCCGGGTGTCGGGGACCGACTCGCCCTTGTACATCAAGATGAAGCTCGTGTACACGAGGGCCGCGCAGAGCGGCTCCCAGAAGTGACGCAAGTTCTTGCCCTGCATGAACTCACCCAGTTCGGAGGCCGGCACTTCGACCGACTCGTCGATCGTCAGCGGCACAATCGTCGTCCGGTCCAGCCCGCAGCGTCGACCCAACGTTTCGATTTCCTCGACGACGATGTTGTTCTCGAGCACGCCGAACTCCCGCACCTCCGCGAGGCTCTTTTCCGCCCCGGCGTGATGACGGCCTGGCTCCCGCATGCCGATAATGCCGCCCTCTCGCAGCACCCTCGCCATCTCGCCCAACACCGCCTCGTAGTTGGGAATGTGGTGAAAGGCGTCATACACGATGATCTTGTCGACAGCGCCGTCCTCGAGGGGCAGCCGGTGACCGTCGTAGAGCAGAAACTCCGGTTCCACGGTCCAGTTCGTATGCTGGTCCGTTTCGAAGAGCTCTCGTCCAATGCCAAGCGCCGTCTCCGACACATCGACCGAAATGGTCTTGCAGCCGTAGCGATTGAGCAGATGTGACAGCCAGCACGACCCGGCGCCCATCTCGAGCACGGTCTCGCCAGGCGTGATGCGCAACCAGTGAAACAGCACCCCCAGGTCAAACAGCCGCCGGGCAAAGAACATCCGGTCGGTGAACGGCTTGCCGAGCAGGTAGTCGCGGTCGCTGCGAACGAAGTAGTCCTCGGCCGCGACGTTGAGTTCGTCAGTCCGACGATTCAGATCGGCGGGGTCGTAGTGGGGCGTGACTGCATGAAGCGGCAACTGGTCGAGCCCCATCCGGCTGCTCAGAAAGAGCCGGCTCCCGATGTCGTCGAACAACAACCGGAACCGGACGGACCGTCGAGACAGCCAGAGGCAGCCGTTGGCGATGGCCCGGGCGAGCCGGTCTCGCTTCCCTTCTCCGGGCATGGGGGCTAGGCCGTCAGGGGACGCCCCTTGATAAACACGCCCTCGTCCTGAATCGTTCGGTTCAAGAGGCTGGCACACGCATAGACGGCGCGCAGAGTCGGGACTTCGACACCGGTGATCTCGGCCAACTCCACGACAACGCCCAACATCCCGTCAATCTCCAACGGCTTGCCCGCCTCGACATCCTGCAACATCGAGGTCTTGTGCTTACCGACGCTTTCGGCCCCGGCAATCCGACGCTCCAGCGGGACCCGGAAGCTCGCACCCAACCGCTCGCCGATGGTCTGCGCTTCGGTCATCATGGTCGCCGCCAGCGCCCGCGACAGCGGGAACTGACAGATGTCGACGAGGGTCGCATGGGTCAAGGCGCTGATCGGATTGAAGGTCAGATTCCCCCACAATTTCAGCCAGATTTCAGACCGGATGTCGTCGAGGACCCGTGCCTTGAAGCCGCCCTCCTCGAACAGGGCGGCGACCATCGCCACGCGTTCGGAGGCACTGCCGTCGAGTTCACCAACAGGAAACCGGTTCCCCTCGATGTGCTTGATCACACCGGGCTCGGCCACGGTCGCCGCCGGATACGCAATGCAGCCGATGACCTGATTCGGATCGATCGCCCGGAACAGCACGCCGCCCGGATCAACCGTCTCGACCACGCGGTTCGCGTAGGGCCCGCCCAGTTTCTGAAAGTACCACCAGGGAATTCCGTTCTGCAGGGTCACGAGCACCGTCTCGGGACCCACGATAGCCGGGAGGTCCTCGATGACGGCCTTGATCTGATGCGCCTTGAGCGCAAGCAGGACGACATCCTGTGGGCCCACGTCGGACATGGTGTCCGTCGCGGTCAGCGCCCCGGCCACCACCGTCTGGTCGCCCTCCAGCAGGGTCAGGCCGTTGGCCCGAATGGCGGCGAGATGGGGTCCCCGCGCAATAGCGGACACGTCGTGCCCGGCCTCGGCCAGCCGCACCGCCATGTACCCACCGATGGCGCCCGCTCCTACCACGCACACTTTCATAGTCAGCCTCTATACGGCGCCGTCAGCCTTGGCGGCGGCAATGGCGTCGGCGTCCATCCCGAGCACGCCGCCAAGAATGTCATCCGTGTGCTCTCCAAGCAGCGGCGAGCGCTGCACGTCGACGGGAGAATCTGACAACTTGATCGGGTTGCCCACGCTCAGATACGACCCGCGTGTCGGGTGATCGACTTCGACGATCGTTCCGGTCGCCCGCAACGACGGTTCCTCCGACAGCTCCTTCATCGAGAGCACCGGACCGCACGGAACATCGAGCGGATTCAAGATCGCCATGACCTCGAACTTGTCCTTGGTCTGGGTCCACTTCTCGATCTCGTCGAACATGACGCTGATCTTGGGCAGCCGGGCTTTTGGCGTATTCCAGTCGGGATCGGCCAGCCAATCCGCATGCCCCACTGCCCGCGCCAGGCCGGCGAAGGCGGCGGCTTGCGCGATCACATAGATGTAGGCATCCGGATCGGTCTCCCATCCCTTGCACTTCACGATCCACCCCGGCTGTCCGCCGCCGGACGCATTGCCAGCCCGCGGGGTCGCCTCGCCGAAGGTGCCATTCGGATACTGCGGATACTCCGTCAACGGCCCGTGCGCGAGACGCTGCTGGTCTCGCAACTTCACCCGGCACAAGTTCAGCACGCCGTCCTGCATCGCGCACACGACCCTTTGGCCGCGTCCGGTCTGTTCGCG
>SXOW01000014.1 GCA_005778315.1 Acidobacteriota bacterium | reverse complement strand
GGGGTCGTAACACAGAAAGCCCGCTTCGACCACGTGGTCAGGATGAACCACCAGCAGGGTGTCGTCCGCGATGCCCCGAGCCACCGACGGGTGATCGTTGAGCGCCCGTAGTCGCAGGCTCGTTTCCCAGAGTCGGCCGTTCGGGTCGCAGCAGAAGATGACCGTGCGCGGCGTCGAGGTCCAGCGGGCCAGGTCACGGAAGCGCATGTCGTCTTCGAAGACGGCCATCGGCATCTTCAACGCGAACCCTCCGTCGACGAAGACCGCCTGCGTGTCGTCCGGATAGACGTGGCCCGGGGACAGGCGCGAGGGTGGCAGGGCGGGGCCCATGGCCAAGGGGACCAGACACGACGCCTCGATGGCGCAGTGATAGTTGTCGCGCGTGAGTGGACGCACGAACTCCGACCGGAGCGAAGCAGGCAGGTTCGTGCCAAACACAACCGGGTCAACGTGATAGCGAGGCTTGTATTTGAGGGGACCCGGGAGCTTGCGGGTCGCGGCCATGGCAAACAGCCTGGCGAGATCCGCGCGTCCTGGTGTGCGTCCATCTCGACGCCGGATCCGCGACGTAAAGAGGAGCAAGGTGCGCTCGGCCGACTCATGGAACACGCCATCCAGTTCGGCGTGTTCCATGACATAGCGGATAGACGAATGCAGGTGCTGGCGAAACCGACTGCGTGGCCACTCGTTGGCGACGAAGTCAGCCAGCGGGTACCGCTTCGGAATGTCGGGGGACCCCCAGTTCGTCCAACCCTTCAGCACGGTCGCCTCGGTGCCCGTGGCAACATCGGCGGCCGCATAGCCACCGGCCGACGCGCCCATGGCGACCGTGGGATAGCCCCCGTGTTCGCGGGTCCATCGCATGAGTTCATACAGGACGCCGCCCTGCCAGGCGCCGCGACCAGCGCCGCCCGAGTCCAAGATCCATGTGCAGGGTGCCACCGGCGTCTTCACCATAGACCGATCATCCGCCACCACAGCCCGCCCACCACCGTCCAGATCACGATGTTGACCACGCTGATCAGTGCGCCGAGCTTCCACCAGGCTCCCAACTCGACATAGCCGGCGCCAAAGAACACCGGCGCTGGTCCGGTGCCGTAGTGACTCAGACCCGCGAACAGATTGCTGAAGAACGCCAGGACCAGGACGGCAAGCCCCGGCGGGGCGCCAGCCGCGATCGCGATGGTAAGAAACGCGGCATACATCGCCACGACGTGAGCCGTGTTGCTGGCAAAGAAGTAGTGACTGTAGAAGTAGACGAGACTCAGGACCAGCAGGGCCGGCACCCACCCCACGCCCTCGACCGCGCCGCCCATCGTGGTGGCAAACCAGGGGATCAGCCCGAGCTCGTTCAGGTAGGTCGCCATCATGACCAACGTCGAGATCCAGACGAGCGTGTTCCAGGCGCCTTGCTCCTGCAGCACATCGTCCCAGGTCAACGTCCCGCTCAGCAGCAACAGCGCAAGTCCGATGAACGCGGCGGTGGTGCCGGTGCCGTCGAGACCCAGAGGGGCACCGAAGATCCACAAACACAGTAGGAGCAGGAACGTGGCCAGCATCGTCCACTCTCGGCCCGTCAGTGGGCCCAGGTCGCGCAGATGGTCGCGCGCGAGCTGTCTCGCGCCGGGCGTTCCCGTGATGCCGGGGGGGTAGACCGTATACAGGAGCCACGGCATCACCGCCAGGCTCACCAGTCCCGGCACGATGGCGGCCAGGGCCCATCCGCTCCACGTCAGTGGCACGCCGGCGTCGCCGGCCAGTCGCACGATGATGGGGTTGGCTGCCATGGCGGTGACGAACATCGCACTGGTGATCACGGTGGCCTGGTAGGCCGTCTTCATGAGGAAGGCGCCGATGGCGCGGGCCGTCCCATCGTTCGGGTGGCTGCCGCAGGACCGAGCAATCGAGCCCACGATCGGAAAGATGACCCCGGCCGCGCGGGCCGTGTTGCTCGGCATGGCGGGCGCCAGCGTCAGGTCCGCGGCCACCAGGCTGTAGGCCAGCCCTAGAGAGGTGTGCCCGAACGACGCCATGAAGCGATACGCGATCCGGGCGCCGAGACCGGTCTTGATGAAGCCGCGCGAGATGAAGAACGCGATCACGATGAGCCAGATCACCCGCTCGCCAAATCCGCTGACCGACTGTTCGATGGTCAGCGTCCCCGTGATGCTGGTCGCCGCAAGCCCGAAGATGGCGATCGCACCCATGGGGTACGGACTGGTGATGATGCCGACGATGGTGGCCACGAAGATCGCCAGCAGGTGCCAGGCGCGACCGTCCACGCCCTCCGGCGGCGGGATGAACCACAGGACGAGCCCCACGGCGAGCGTGCCAGCCAGTCGGAGCGATCGGTTGCGGTCCACAGCGTTGGCGTTGGGGGTTATCGGGCTTCCGCCAGATACGCCTGTGACGCCGCTGCATCCATGAGCGGCACGACCTTGTCGGGGTCGATCCGCACCATCAGATAGGTGATGTGATCGTCGATCTTGGAGAACTGGTGCCCGGTGCCGGCAGGAATCACGAACACGTCTCCGGCTGCCAGTTCGTGGGTCTCGGCGTTCTCGATGTCGTCCGAGTTGGCGCCCGGTCCATTGAGGAACTGCACGGCCGCGTTGTCCGCCGGTCGAGGCTGGCGTCCGACCAGCGCGGGGCCGGTGCGATTGGTGGCTGACCCGGACAGCACGACGTAGACCTCGGTGACCAGGCTGTGAGAGGCGACCGAGTTCGGCCGCGGCTCGTCGAGGGCCCCGCGATGCGCGACGGCGAGTTGCACGTTGCTCTTGCCGATGTCGACCGACCGTACCTGCTGGTCAATCCGGTTTTGAGTCCGGCCCACCTCTATATACTCCTGAATCTCCTCAGCCGAAATGCGCGCCACCTGGCACCCGGGACAGGATGGTTCGACGTACTGCGCCGACACGCGCCCCATCGCGAACGCCGCCACCACCAACGCTCCGAACACGACCTTCTTCATCGACTCCCCCTCTCGCTGTCGCCGACCCGCATCACGCGGGTAAGCTGGACAACATGGCCGATGGTATCGCTCCCGCAGCGTCGCCGTCACGGCACCCGGGCTCGCGGCTGGTCGCCGTGTTCCTCGCTTGCATCTGCCCGGGTCCCAGAGTAGCGTGGCTCTGACATGATCGCCTTCACTCTCAACGGCGCGCCCGTGAGCCTCGACGTACCTCCGGAGATGCCTCTGCTGTGGGCGATCCGGGAGACGGCTGGACTCACCGGCACCAAGTTCGGCTGTGGCATCGGCGCCTGCGGCGCCTGCACCGTCCACCTCGATGGCAGCGCCATTCGGTCCTGCTCGGTGCCGGTTGGTAACGTCGTCGGCCGGGCCGTGACCACGATCGAGGGTCTGCCTGCCGGGTCGCTATCTTCGCGGCCTGGCGAGGACGGAGCGGTACAGGGACGACATCCGCGAGATCATGCGCTCCTGCGTGAAGCCGGAAACGATCCGTTCGCGCGCGG
>SXOW01000150.1 GCA_005778315.1 Acidobacteriota bacterium | reverse complement strand
GGTTTGTGCGTCATCCGCGCTATCACCTCCATTTCACGCCGACAAGCGCGAGTTGGCTCAATCAAGTGGAGCGCTTCTTCTCCACGATCACGACTCGACGGATTCGCCGTGGCACCTTCGAGAGTGGGCCCGCGCTCGAAGCGGCCATCCACGAGTCTCTGGCGCACCACAACGCACACTGCTCGCCGTTCGTCTGGACCGCGACCGCCGACGTCATCCTGGACAAGGTCAGTCGCTTTTGCCAACGAACTTCAGGGACAGGACACTAGCAGCGCTGACGCTCTGGATGCCGTAGTGTGCCTGCTTGCGGCGAAGGACTTCCTGGACGGTCGGACCCTGGGGCCGGTCGACACTGACTTGGCCTATCAGGAAGGGTGGATCTGGACGGCTCCTCTTGGACTGCGAACCAAGCCCAACGGGCCCCCGGGGACGTCTCACTGGCCTCGGGATGTTCGAGCGGATCCAAATGGTGCTTCTTCCGAACACATCGGCGTCATCACGGACGTGAACGGCCTGACAGCTGGAGACGTGGCTCGCAAGCGAGTGCTCTGTCCGGCATGTCGAGAAAAGGTGTTCAGCTCGTGGCCAGGAGGATGGGACGCCCACGTTGGGTCCAAGTGCACCGGCGCCAAGGGGACGAACGCGGAAGCACGCAAGGCTGACTTCAAGTACCGTTTCGGTCACGCCCTCCGCGCGCGCGTTCTTCGCCTGCGGCGCGGTCTCACTTTCTCAGAATCGGCTCTTTCGTTCCGGTTGTGCAGGGCCTCTTGATAGGGGGTTGACGATGAAGAGTCTGCCAGACCACAAGCTCAAGCTTCGGCCCATCAAAGTGGAGTACCTGAGCGGCTCGACCGGCGACGGCACTGCCGAGGGCAACAACGCGGCGTGGGCCTGTGAGTGCGGAGCCCTACTTGTTGGCCGCTGCTACTTCCAGTTCGGCCACCAGTGCCACACGACCTGTACATCGTGCAGCAGGACGTACCGCGTGACTGCCGACGCGAAGAAGAAGGCGGCGACTGTCGTGGAAGGCGCCGCCTAGTCAGCGCGCCCGAACTTGACGGTTACACGAGGTCCGTGTAGTTTGGACTTCCGGTCGTGATTCAGTCTTTTGGCGACGAGACGACTGCTGACGTGTTCCGCGACCGGCATACTCGCGCGGCTCGCCGCATCCCGCGCCAGCTGTGGCGCGTGGTCCAGCGGAAGCTGAAGCTGTTGGACGGGGCAGGAAGGCTCGACGACCTCCATGTGCCTGCCGGGAACCGGCTCGAGGCCCTGAAGGGGGATCAAGCCGGTCGGCATAGCATGCGGGTGAACGATGAGTACCGCGTCACGTTTCGCTGGGAGAGCGGCCATGCCTACGAAGTCCGCGTCGAGGATTATCACTAGGGAGCCGAGCTGGCTGGGGCCGGCGATCCATCCGGGCGAACTGCTGCTCGAGGAGTACCTCAAGCCCCTTGGCGTCGGCCAGGTCGATGCCGCTCGCCAGCTCGGCATGTCGCTCAACCGGCTCAACGAGATCGTGCTCGGGAAGCGTGGCGTCACCGCAGACACCGCGTTGCGGCTCGGGCGGTTCTTGAAGACGTCCCCGCAGCTCTGGATGCGGCTGCAGGCCGACTGGGATCTCCACCAGGCGATGCAGCGGGAGGGCAGGAAAGCGTCCTGACGAATGCGCTGTACCTACTTTGTACCTGATACTCCGGCTTTGAGAGGATCTGGAGGATTGAGCGCTTCGAATCTGGCCTAAATCGTTGACAGGAGCGCGGATCGCGGGAACGAATCCCACCCTCTCCGCCAAATCATCTCCCTTAGAATCAACAGCTTAGATTCCAAGCCTTCCGCTCGGGTGCAACGCCGCTGAGGTTCGCCTCGACCTTCGCCTTCAGATCATGCGAGAGCAGGCCGGTTTGGGCCACGCGGGTTCCTTGTCTGGCCGCGTGGGTGCATCGGGGCACCCACCATGCGATGGCGCTGTGAGGTGAACGGCGTGCGCCCATGGACGCCGTTCACCTCGTTCCTCGCGGTCGTCTCGGGCGATCGGGACCGCCGGCAGGTCGATCGCCGCTCCTGACATGGTGTATCCCCACGGCTACATTCGAGAGCGATGGGCGAGGTACGTCGGACCGAGCGCTTCGCGCGATGGCTGGATGCCCTGAATCCAGGCGACGTCGCACCGGTTGGCGAGGGAGTGTCCGAGTTGCGGATCGACGTTGGGCCAGCGTATCGCGTGTATTCACCCGACGAGGCCGCGCGGTGATCATCCTGCTGGCGGGCGGCAGCAAACACACACAGACCGCCGACATCAGAGCCGCGCTGCGGTTGGCGCGCGGCCTGTCGGAGTAGCCGATGAAGAAGAGAACTGTGACCGTTCGGTACGATGGGCAAAACATCTCAGGACGCCTGAGGAGATGGCCGCCTACCTCGAGGCGTGCCTTGAAGAGGCCGACGGCGACGCGGCATTCGTCGCAAAGGCGCGGCGACGCCGAACGTTCACCTGGGACCAGATCGGCCGCACGATGATGATGTTCGAAGGCTTCACGCTCAACGCCATCGTGGAGGACACCATCGAGGTCGTCGGCGGCCCGCTTGCCGATGGTCGACTCGGGAGCCAGGCCTCGAGTCAGTCGGCACCCGCCGCGCCTGCGCCGGTGATCAGGCCCGGAGCCTCGAATCGACGAACTGCCAAGCGGGGAAGGCCAACCCGCTCATGGCCTCCGAGTCCGCATCGTCTCGACGCATTGATCGAGGAGGTCACGGTGGACGCCTACGGCGAATCCGAGCAGGCAACCGCCTTCCTGACCGCGCTCGAGGAGTATCTGGCGCTTCCGTTTGGCGCGACCGTTCTTGGCGAGGCCGTGGTCGTCTCTTGGCGAGGCCGTGGTCGTCGAGAAGATCGATATCAGCGGCGCGGATGAACTGATCGCCATTTGTCGACGCCGCGGGAAGCGTCACAAGGTACGACTGTTGGATCTCGAGCTGTCTGTCCCTCGTCCGAACGGCGCCGAGTGGGTCGCGGCGTATCACCGCTGGTCTCGCCCCGCCCCAGCGACTGGTCGAACAATAGCTATACAACGAAATTTCGTTGATATCGTTGGAATCGACTCACTGGTTGTCAGACTCGACAAATTGACAGTAACCAATTTATATACAACAAGTAATGCTTGTGTGATGGTAGGGCTTGCCGTTGAGTTTACAACTCTGAAACAACCAAATATCGTTGTTGTGTGCGCCGTCTGACCGCACAAACGTGGAGGGTGACGAACGTTCGCTGGGCCGGTCCCACGCAGGTCTGGCGCGTCGGTAGGCGGTTTCCTCGCGTGTGTGCCGTCTTCATCTGCCGCTCTCGTCCGGCAATCTCATTCCTGATCTGGCTCATGGCTCCCCCACGTCGCATCGTGGGCGGCCTGGCGTTTCACAAGCTCCGGCTTGTAGAACCGCTCGTAGTACTCCAGCTCAATGTGCGAGAACTGCAGCCAGATGCCGGGGACGTAAAACGCGTCGACGTGCGCCGGAAACCGCCCGTACTTGTCGAGGATGTAGGTGCAGATCTCCTTGCAGTACTCGATGGCCTGTGGCGAGAACGGTGTCTGCTGGCGCAGATACTCGTCCGCGTCGGCGGAGTTCTTGAAAGGGGTGGCGAAGGTGGCCGCGTCGCCGTACATGCCCTGGGGCCCATACTTGTCCGCGATGACGGCGTCGACCGCGTCGTTCATGGATGTGACGTAGGGCGGACACAGCCCTTCCAGGACGCCGTCGATGCCGACCGGGTTTGGCTGCGTCGACGGCAGCGGCGGCCAGTGCAGCCACTTCTTCTTCGGTTCGTGCATCCGGAAGCCAAGTCCGAATTCGCCCTTGTCCGGGTTCCGCTGCAGCACCCAGGGGGCAAAGACAGAGGCATGGATCCAGCCTCCGAGGCCCATACCCTGCGCCAGGAGCATCAGGTTCTGAAGCAGGAAGAAGGACTCGTAGTCGGTGCGCAGGGCGTGGCCGAAGCCCAGCGGGGCGCTGAGATCGCGATTGGCGAAACCGTTGCGAATCCACTTGATGCCGCCGACTGGCTGATACGGGATCTTTCTGGGGAAACCGAACTGCGCACCCACCCAGAGCGCGGCTTCGGCCAGATCCTTCGGTTCGAATCGCTGCCAGTCGTCGATGAAGACGGGGCGCTGACCCTCCGGCTCCGACAACACGGTCAGGATGGCATTGATGTACTGCCGGGTGCAGTCGACGACCGGTAGCAGAATCGTGGTGCCAGGGGCGTTCGAGGTCTGCTTGTTCCAGCCGAGGTAGTACGGAAACCGGCGCGGAAACTCCAGCCGCTTGTCCGAGATCTGCACCTTGACGGCGTCGGCCGCCTTCAGCCAGTCGGCGTCACTCCAATCGTTCCAGCTGGCCGGCAGGGTCGCCATCTGGGCCAAGGCTTCTCGGTCGCTGGGCCGCTTGATCAGCCAGATGCCATCGTCGTTGATCAGGAAGAAGGAGGTGGCGTGGCTGTTGTCGGGACTGCTCGTGGTGCGTCCGATCAGGTTGTAGAACGGCGACCCGAGTTCGTCGGCACCAGCGGCTGTCTTCAGCGGGCCATCGTGCATGACCGGACCCGTGAGTCCGGTGGAGACGATGACGACGGCCTCCTCCAGCGGCGTCAGCGGCGCCGGCGCTTTCGTACTGGTATGGCTCAGCGGGCCGGCGTGAACCGAGACGCCGCGTGCGATGCGCCGGGTGCGGCGCTCGCGGAACGCCGACATGAGAGGGTAACTCAACAGATCTTTGAGACCGGGATGATTCGACATGCGTGGCCCTCCGCTAGTTGTGGGCGTCCAGTTCGGCCAGGATGGTCGGATACACGTCGCGCGCGGCGTTCCGGCCGATGAACAGATCCATGTGGGCGTAGTTGGGAATCATCACGTGCTTGTAGAGGTCGGCGCCGTTGGCGGCGCGGAGCGCTTCTACCGTCTTGAGGGTGCCTTCCGGGAAGAACAGCCGGTTCTCTGCTCCGTGCAGGAAGGTCATCGGGAACGCCATCCGATCGAGATGGTTGAGATACACGTCCCGCCCGTCCTTGTCCACGATCTGGCGCTCTCGCACCATCAGCAGCAGGTGTCGAAAGGCGGTGACGCTGGCCACGCCGAACATTTCGTGGATCGCCCGATGCGTGGCGGCGTTGAGCTGGTCGTGCTTGTACACCTCACCGTAGATGAGGAGGATGCGGCGGCACACGGCGCTGTCGCACCGTTCGGCGGTCGGGCCGAGTTTGAGCACTGCGTCCACCATCCGGTCCAGTCGGTTGGTGCCGTCGAAGTCGGTGCTGATGGTCGCGACACCGAGCGCGGCCATCAATGACCCGAGGTTGAGTCCCGCCTTGATCTGGTTCGAGGTCGGAGACAGCGGGAAGAACGCCAGGGAGGAGCACACGGCCGACCGCACGCCCGTGACCCCGGCCGCCAGCGACATGAGGAATGCCATGGACCCGACACAGTGCGCCACGACCTGGACGCTCGGTTTCCGTGTAATCTCGCGGACTTTGCCGATGGCGGCCGGGTAGTCGCGAGTCGCGACCAGATCGATGTCGAAGGACTGGCTGGCCGACTCCAGGGCTGGGCTGGCGCGGTAGTCAAGCAGCCAGACGTCGTAGCCGTGCGCGAAGAGGAACTCCGGCAGGTTCGTGTCGACGGTATCGATCGTAAACGCCGCGACGGATGTGCCGAAGCCCGGCGACAGCAGGACCGGGCCCTTTCCGCCGCCGTTGTACCGGGTCAGCCTCACCGTGACCCGGTCCGCCGTCATGACGTGGTGCACCTCCGGCGGGCTCAGCCGCAGCGCCCGGCGACGCCGCGCCGGCGCGTCCGGCACGAGTTCGCTGGTGCGCGCGAAGACGCCCCCGTACACGTCCTGGAGCCCACCCGCGAACAGCCGCCCGAAACGCGCCAGACCCTCCAGTCGTTCCTGGATCGTCTCCGCGTTGGTCACCTCCATGGTCGTCATCTGTCGCAGGAAGTCCGCCGGCTCGATATGCAGCACGCCTCTGCCAAGCACCGGCGCGGCGTCGCTGTCGCCGTCGTGCACCGTGATAAACAGGGTCGTCGTGTCTTCCCAGATGTCGGGGCCGAGCGTGTTCTGAATCCGCTTGAAGCCCGTCAGGAAGAACGTCTGTCCCTCGGCTGAGGAGAGCGTCATCCGGTAGACCATCTTCCGCGTCTGGATTTCGTCCGGGTCGACGACCATGAGATTGAAGGTCGCGCCACCGACCGTCAACGGGCTGGCCGACAGCTCGGGTGCGAGCACCGTGCCGACCATCCGCGCCGTGTGTCGGGGGTCCTCCACCATCGCCTTCAGATCCCGTGAGATGACAGTCAGCGTGAATTCGAAGGTCGAGCCATCCCGCTTGCCCCGCGCGGCGGCCGCCTCGGCGTCATCGGTGACCGCGGTTGACCAATGGCCGCGCATCGTCTCGGTGAACCGGATGCCGGGGCCGGTGGGTGCGGGTGCCTGGTGCCGGGGCGCCGACGGCAAGGTGTCTGTGAGCGTCCATCCGCGGTCCTGGGCGATCAGGGTGCAACACCGCTCAGCCAGCGCCGAAATCGTGAGCAGCGGGTTCACGCCGAGCGGGCGCGGGATGACCGCCCCGTCGGCGACATACAAGTCGTCGTAGACGTCAGACCCCGTCGTGTTGGCAAAGACCTGACCCTTATGATTGACGACCCCGTCTTGCGCCTGCTCGGCCATCACGCAGCCCCCCAGCGGGTGGACCGTCGTCAGCTGATGGTCAGTCAGTCGGTTCCACATGGGGTTCTTCAGATAGACGCCACCCAGCGGTCGTGTCGCGGCCCGCAGCCGGTCGTTGATCTTCCCGAAGACCGGCTGCTCGCCCACCCCCGGCCACGTGATTCGCACGCGGTCGTCTTCGAGGGTCATTTTCCCAGCGCCGTCGTCGTGCGCCATCACCAGATACGTCTGGGTGTTGTGGACCGCTCCACGATACGGGCCGTGCAGAACGCTCTCGAGGACCCGCTGGGCCGCGACCGTGTCGGGTGCGGGGGCGCCCCCGGCGAGCGGGTCCTGACCCACGAGGCCGGCCGCGGTGCCCAGCCCGGTTGGGAGGAGGCCGCCCATGCCACCCGGCGTGGCGCCTTCTTCGATGACCATCCCGTCGTCGAGGTTGTCCTGGTTACGCAGATCGATCAGTCCGGTGATGCACGGACCCACTGGGGCCCGCCCCTCGACCTCCCGGTCTCCGAACCCGACACTCCCCACGGGTGCATCGGTGTTGTAGCTGAAGCCCAGCGCGTCGCCGTTCCCGGTGAATCGGAAGCCGGTCTGATCAGACGCGGCGAGGCCGGCCGCCTTCGAGCGCAGCAGGATCTCCGTGGAGCCCAACGTGCCAGCGGCCAGGACGACGAGATCTGCCGTCAGAGCCAGGGTGGGCGCGTCGAACGCTTCACGGCCCGACTCCACGAGTTGGTAGTGGACTCGCCAGCCGTGGTCGGCTCGCTCCAACCGCCGCACCGCAACCTCGCAGTAGATCTCGGCGCCGTGGTTGCGCGCGTCCGGCAGGTAGTTCATCAAGATCGTGTTCTTCGCGCCGTGGTTGCAACCGCTCACACAGTCGCCGCACAGCACGCACGCGTGCTGCTGGACTCCCACGTGGTTGATGCCGTCCTTGAAGGTCACGTTGATCGGCGGGCGAGAGAAATGTCCGCCGAACTCCGCCGATGACCGCTCGAGCGCCTCCAGCTTCGGGAGCGTCGGGCTGTCCGACGGATACGGGATCGGCTTGAGCATGTTGGCGGCACGGCGGAAACCGTCGGCGAGGGTCGTGTCGATGTCGGCCCGCAGCGCCTCAGGCCACCGGACGTCCTCGAGGACGCGGCGCTCCGGCGGCAGCGACACATTCGCGTTGACGAGCGACCCGCCGCCGAGCCCGCATCCCAGGAAGACGTTGATGTCATCGTTGACCCGAAAGTCATACAGCCCGGTTCGCGAGCCGATGTGGGCTTGTGGCGTGTCGATCTGGCCTTCACGGGCCATCTCGGCCAGCGTGTCCGGGTACTCCCCGGGCTGGCGCTCCCGACCGCGCTCGAGCACGCAGACCTGCTGTCCCGCCCGAGCGAGCCGCGAGGCGGCTATGCCACCGCCGTAGCCAGACCCGACAACCACGACCGTGTAGTGGTTCTTCAACTGTTCGATAGGAGACGAGAGTCTGGGCATGTGTGACCGCCTTTACTTCCAGCTACCAAGATACCAAGCGCCTCGCTACCGAACGCCACGTCACGGGATGGTGTCGGACCCGGCGCAGTGCAGACTAGAGCGCTGGCGAAGCCGACGCCGAGCCGCTACTTGGGCGACAGTGTGTAGCCTGGGTCGATCAGTTGGTACTCGACGAGGATTTCGTGGATGTCGTACGGGTGGGTCTTGGCTTTCTTGACCGTGTGGGCGATCACGTCGGCAACGTGCCTGATGCCTGACGCGTCATCGACGTCGATATCGGCCACGAACTCGTCTGTCTCGGGCGCATGGAAGAACGTAAATTGGAGGTTGCCGAACTTGTCTCGCGTCTTATAGCTCTCAAGAGGCTTGAATGCGGACGACGGCGGGTCGTGCAAGCTGCCGTCCACCTTCTTGAACGGCCGTGCTCGGCCGCCAGCGGCGCGGGCCACTTCCTCCACGAGCCTCTTCGGAACATCCGCGATGCAGCGGTCCTGGTGCACCGAACGCAGCACAACGTGCGGCAAAATACCTTCGCCGCGCGTGATCGGGGCCACCAAAGCTTTTGCGGCGATGTTCAGCAAGGCCGCCCGCTGGAGTGCGGTCAGCCCATTCCAGAGTGCCGCGCCGGTCTTCGTCTTGTGACCCGCCACGTTGGCGCTACGCTCGAGGATCCCGACTACGGCCGGGTTGGCGCGCCCCAGTTCCTTATACGACGGGAATGTGGGGACGGCCTTGTCGGGATGGATCTGCAGGACCACCTTGCGAACGGCGGAGCCCCCTACGTTGATGAACTCTCTGGCCGCCCGATAGGACTTCGGGATGACATCCAGGACATAGGTTCCCTGTGGAGCTTCGTGCAGGTCCGTGATGACAATCGTGCCCTTGACATCGAGGTCCTTCACCGTCTTCCGGTGGTTGAGGACACGATGGGATAGCTTGAGCGTGACTCGGTCCTTGATCGACTTGCCATAGACGTCAACCAAGCGTAGTTTGAGGATTCCGTTCAACAATGGCATCTCCTTCGTTGTGGGCCCCGTCGTTACATTACCGGATCGGACGAGAGGTAACAAACGACAGGTTACCAGCCGGTGGCCGGGCCACCCGCTGCATCGGATTGCCAGGCCAGGGATACACGACGCCCGCGGGGACTGGACCAGCACCCAGCATCGCCCGTAAGGAGGGCCACGACGTGTCTCTGGTGTCCGGCCCGGACGAGAAGCTGTACTTCTCAATCGGCGGCCTGGGCGCCCACTGGCAGCGGAACCGTTGCAACCCGAATCTCGCGCCAGTCGTCCCGTCCGCGGAGGACGTGGCGGCCGAGGACTGGTCGACGTATGCCGGCACGATTCTGCGGTTGAACCTTGACGGGTCCATCCTGATGACAACCCCACCATCGACGGGGTCCGAAGCCACGTGTTCTCGCAGATGGATGGGGTGCCCGGTTGGGCCGACCGACGCCGGGGAATCCAGGCACCTGGCCAATCCCGGGGCCATTATCGAATTTCGCTACGACGGAGCACCCTGACCCCGACCCGTTTCTGTCGAAAGATCGTAACTCCTTCAAGAGGATATAGTTACCTCTCCCAAATGTTTTGACTTGCCACCCGGTTCGCAATAGGATGATCCCACCGCGTAGTACGTAGGCTTCAGGGTTCTTGTGGACATGTCAGCCATCACCGATCGGACCCCCGCGACCGCTCCGCGTGCCGTCGCAGCCCAAGTGCACCGGCGCGCCCTGCTGGCCGCCGCCGCGATGGTGGTGCTGCACGGCGCCCAGCCGGTGAGTGCGCAGACGGCCGGCTCCGCCGCTACTTCCCGTGAGTTACTGGATCGCTACTGTGTGACGTGCCACAGCGACCGGCTCGAAACGGCCGGATTGTCCTTGGAGCAGCTCGATCTGGCGAACGTCCACGAGGGCGCGGAGACGTGGGAAAAAATCATCCGGAAGCTGCGCACCGGCACCATGCCACCGTCCACTCGGCCTCAGCCCTCGGCTGTAGACCGTGACGCGCTGGTGACCTGGCTTGAGGGATCGTTGGACCACGCCGCCGCGGCGAACCCGAATCCGGGTCGGACCGAGACCCTGCGGCGCCTCAATCGCACCGAGTACCAGAACGCCGTCCGCGACCTGTTGGCGCTGGAGATCGACGCCGAGTCCCTGCTGCCGCCGGACGAGAGCGGCTACGGGTTCGACAATGTCAACGTGGGGGATCTGTCGCCGGCGCTGCTCGACCGCTACATCTCGGCCGCGCAGAAAGTGAGCCGACTGGCGATTGGCACCACCCTCACCTCGCTGCAAAGCGACGTCCTGCGGGTGCCGCCGGATACGACGCAGGAAGAGCACGTGGCGGGGCTGCCGATCGGCACCCGCGGCGGATTGTCGACGACGTATACCTTCGCGCAGGACGGCGAATACGACATCCAGATCCGGCTCGACAGGAACCGGACCGGGAACATCGGCGGGTTGCGGGGCGAAGCGGTGCACACCGTGCAGCTGCTTCTCGACCGGATGCCGGTGGCGACGTTCACGGTCCAACGCCCCGAAAGTGGGGACGACTCGTTCGCCGATCGCCACTTGAAGATTCGCGTGCCGGTGACAGCAGGTCCGCACGCCGTGGGTGCGACGTTTCTCAAGCGCGCCTCGTCGTTGATCGAGACCGAGCGCCAGCCGCTGCAGTCGCACTTCAACGAGCAGCGTCATCCACGCCTGACCCCCGCGATCTACCAGGTGACCATCACCGGACCGCATGCCGCGCGTGGCGCTGATGACACGCCGAGCCGGCGTCGGCTCTTTGTGTGCACCCCGTCCGAGGGGAGTTCGGCAGCGGAGCAAGCGGCGTGCGCGCGGGAGATCCTCGCGACCCTCCTGCGCCGCGCCTATCGTCGACCGATCGCGGACGCCGACGTTGAACGGCCGATGGCGTTCTACGACGAGGCGCGGTCCGCGACGAGCGCCGGCGCGGCGGGCAGTTTCGACGCCGGCATCGGTGCCGCACTGA
Source organism: Acidobacteriota bacterium (assembly GCA_005778315.1). Classification (GTDB taxonomy): domain Bacteria; phylum Acidobacteriota; class Vicinamibacteria; order Vicinamibacterales; family UBA8438; genus UBA8438. Next base: position 1,951 of record SXOW01000150.1, on the reverse strand, counting down.
CGTCCGTGCTCGTCAACCCTGAGTTCCTGTTCCGTGTCGAACTGGATCCGGCCCACGCAAGCGCTCCGTATCGTGTGTCAGATCTCGAACTAGCCTCGCGGCTGTCGTTCTTTCTCTGGAGCAGCATCCCTGACGACGAGCTGCTCGATGTCGCGATCCGCGGTGAGCTCAGCCGACCGGACGTGCTGGAGCACCAGGCCCGCCGGATGCTGGCTGACCCGCGTTCGGGCAACCTCGCCAGCAACTTTGCGGGACAGTGGCTGCTGCTGCGCAATCTCGAGGCGGTGAGTCCGAATCCCCGCTTGTACCCTGACTTCGACGACAACCTGCGGCAGGCGTTTCGTCAGGAGACCGAACTGTTCTTCGACAGCGTGTTGCGCGAAGACCGCAGCGTGCTCGACCTGCTCAGGGCGAACTACACGTTTCTCAACGAGCGGTTGGCGAGGCACTACGGCATTCCGGGTATCCGTGGGAGCCGGTTCCGCCGTGTGGCGCTCGACGAGGACAGCAAGCGCGGTGGCCTGCTGCGCCACGGGAGCATCTTGTCCGTGACGTCGTACGCCACTCGTACCTCTCCCGTCATTCGCGGCAAGTGGGTGCTCGACAACATCTATGGTGCGCCACCGCCCCCGCCGCCGGCGAATGTGCCGACGCTCGAAGACAACTCTGTGCAAGCCGGGTTGCCCATGCGTGAGCGGTTGAGCCAGCACCGCAACAATCCCGCCTGCGCCAGCTGTCATAACACCATCGATCCGGTGGGGTTTGCGCTCGAGAACTTCGACGCGGTGGGTCGCTGGCGCGACCACGGGGGCGACATTGGGGCGATGGACGCCTCGGGTGGGCTCCCGGGGGTGGGGGAATTCGTGGGTGTGGCTGGGCTCGAGGCCGGCCTGCTGAGTCGACCCGAACAGTTCAGTGGACGCGTGGCCGAGAAGCTGCTGACCTTCGCGCTCGGGCGTGGCGTGGAGTACTACGACGCTCCGGCGATTCGTCAGATTCTGCGTGACGCGGAGCCGGGAGGCTACCGCTTTTCGGCGCTGATTATGGGCATCGTCAAGAGCCCACCGTTTCAGATGAGGAACCCGACATGATTCTCACGAAGAAGGCGCTGCCGCGGCGAACGTTTCTGAAAGGGGTGCAGGCGACCCTGGCGTTGCCGCTGCTGGACGCAATGATTCCGGCCATGACGGCCCTGGCCCAGACGCCGGCCAAGGCGGTGCGACGACTCGGCTTCGTGTTCGTGCCGATGGGGTGCGACCATGCGAGCTGGACGCCGGAGGGCGACGGCGCGCTGGGCCAGCTGACGCCGTGTCTCAGCCCGCTGGGGCCGGTGAAGGACCAGCTCACGGTGGTCACCAACATGGAGTTGCAGAACTCCTACCCCGGCACGCACGATACGTCGAACTCCGGGTTCCTGAGCGCCGCGTTCGCCAAGCATACCGAGAGCTCCGACTACCACCTCGGCACCACGGCCGACCAGATCGCGGCCCAGCAGATGGGGCGGGAGACGCCCCTGCGTTCGCTCGAGCTCTCGATGGATCTGAACCCGCTGGCCGGGGTCTGCAACAACGGCTACGCCTGCGTCTATCAGAACAATCTCTCCTGGTCGTCGCCGACGACACCACTGCCGTCGGAGGCGCATCCCCGGCTGGTGTTCGAGCGGCTGTTCGGCGAAGGCGGCAGCCCGGCGGAGCGGCGCGCGGCGTTGAGGAGTCGGGCCAGCCTGCTCGATGCGTTCAATGATGAGATCGCTCGGCTCAAGGGGGCCGTGGGCACCGGGGATCGCGCGCGGGTGGATCAGTATCTGGACAGTATCCGCGAGGTGGAGCGGCAGATTCAGCAGGCCGAGAAGGGGGCGTCGAGCAATCCGATACCCGACCTGGATCGTCCCGTCGGCGTACCAGAGATGTTCGCCGACCATGCGAAGTTGCTGTTCGACTTGCAGGTGCTG
>SXOW01000149.1 GCA_005778315.1 Acidobacteriota bacterium | reverse complement strand
GTGGTTGAGGGCGGGTGTTGGCGGTGCGGGTCCAGGGTCGAGCCGCGAGACATGGAGCAATGGTTCCTGCGTATCACGCGGTACGCCGACGACCTGCTCGACGGGATCGAGACGCTGGACGCGTGGCCCGACAAGGTTCTCACGATGCAACGCAATTGGATCGGGCGCTCCGAAGGCGCACGGGTCCGATTCTCGGTCGATGTCGACGGGGCGGAGCCGGTCTACATCGAGGTGTTCACGACGCGGATCGACACCATTTTTGGTGCCACCGTGGTGCTGCTGGCGCCGGAGCACGAACTGGTTGACCGGTTTGCCGTCGAGGCGCCGGACCCCGAGGGCTTCGGCCGCCGTGTGCAACAGTTCCGAAGCCAGGATCGGACCGACCGCCTCACCGGGGCGGTCGAGAAAGAGGGCTTCGATACGGGGCGCACGGCGCAGAATCCCTTCACCGGTGAAGGCGTGCCGATCTGGGTCGCCAATTTCGTGTTGGCGGACTACGGCACGGGTGCGGTCATGGCGGTGCCGGCTCACGACCAGCGCGACTTCGAGTTCGCTCGCAAGTATGGACTGCCCGTGCAGGTCGTCATTCAGCCGGCCGATGCGTCTGAGCCGGTCGATGGCGCCACCATGGAGAGTGCCTATGCGGGGCCCGGGACCTTGGTGCACTCGGGAGAATTCACGGGGCGGTCCACCGAGGACGCGGCCGCGTTCATGGCGACTGCGGCGGAGGCGCGAGGCGTCGGTCAGGCCACGGTCCAGTTTCGGCTGAAGGACTGGGGAGTCTCCCGCCAGCGGTACTGGGGCACGCCCATTCCGATCATTCATTGTCCGGCGTGCGGGTTGCAGCCCGTGCCGTATGCGGACCTGCCCGTCGAACTGCCGGACGTCGTTGAATTTACCGGTCGCGGCGATTCGCCACTCGCACAGATTCCGGAGTTCGTCAACGTCGCGTGTCCGTCGTGCGGCGGTGCGGCACGTCGGGAAACCGACACGATGGATACGTTCTTCGATTCCTCGTGGTACTTCTATCGCTATTGCGACCCCACGAACGAGACGGAGCCATTCGACCCGGAGCGAGTGCGCTACTGGGCACCCGTCGATTTCTATATCGGCGGTGTCGAGCACGAGATTCTGCACCTGATCTACTCGCGGTTTTTCTGCAGGGTCTTCAAAGATCTCGGGCGCGTGGTGCACGACGAGCCGTTTACCAAACTCCTGACGCAAGGCATGGTGCTCCGCGACGGCGCCGTGATGTCGAAGTCGAAGGGCAATGTCGTCGATCCCGACAAGATGGTGGCGCGCTTCGGCGCCGACGCGTTACGTCTCTATGAGATGTTCGTCGCGCCGCCGGAGAAGGAACTGGAATGGACCGACACCGGGCTCGAGGGTAGCTATCGCTTTCTGAATCGGGTCTGGAGGTTGGTGACGGCCGTCGCGCCAGTCGTGGCCGCCGTGTCAGGTGATCGGGGGTCGCTGCCGCTGGATGCCGGCCACCGCGCGCTGCGTCGTAAGACGCACCAGTCGATTCGCCGGGTGTCGTCAGACCTGGATCCGCGCGTGCACCTCAACACGGCCGTGTCCGCGCTGATGGAATTGGTCAACGACCTCTACGCATTCTGCGAGCAGCAGGGACTGGCCCCCCATGGCACGACGGAGGCATACCCCGCGGACCACGTGTCGGGCCAGACCGCCGGCGTGTTGGCGGAAGCGGTGGACGCGCTCGTGTTGATGTTGTCGCCGTTTGCCCCGCATCTGTGTGAGGAGTTGTGGGAGCACCTCGGACGCCAGGGCGGGTTGGTGACGGCGACATGGCCGGAGTTCGACCCGGACGTGGCCCGAGCAGACGAGATTGTGGTGCCGGTTCAGGTCAACGGGAAACTCCGCGGTCGTCTCACGGTGGCGACCGACATCTCGGACGATGCCCTCCGGGCCGCCGCGCGCGCCGACCCGTCCGTCCAGTCCCACACCGACGGCAGGACCATCGCGCGTGTGGTCGTGGTCCGGCGACAACTCGTGAACATCGTGGTGAAGGGCGCGTAATCGGTGCGCGTTCTCGGGCCGGAGAGGCTCGACGGGCACGCTTCTGGAAGAGAACCATGGTCAGACCACATCGTGTGAAGGTTCTGGTCGGCGCGCTCGTGGCGGCACTTGTCAACAATGGGTGCGGGTATTCCCTGGCGGGACAGGGCTCGTTCCTGCCGGACTACATCCAGACCATCGGTATCCCGTTGTTCGAAAACACGACGACCGTCTTTGAAGTTGAGCAGACCCTCACGCAACAGGTCGTCACGCAGTTCATCGGACGAGGGAGCTACAACGTGTCATCGGCCGAGACCGGCGTCGACGCCCTCCTCTCTGGCACGATCACCAGCATCGACATACAGCCGGCGAGTTTCACCGCGCAGCAGCAAGCGTCGCGGTATGTCTTCACACTGCGGGTCGCGATCGAGTTTCGGGATCTCGCGACAGGCGAAATTCTGTGGGAAAACCCGGCGCTGACCTTCAGTGACGAGTATGAGGTGGCCTCCGGTAGCGGTGGTCAGCTGGATGCGAACACCTTTTTTGGACAGCAGTCGAACGCGGTCGAGCGACTGGCTCGCGACTTCGGCCTGACCGTGGTCAGCTCGATTCTCGAAGCCTTCTAGTACTGAGACGGGGCACTGCCCGAACCCCACGCGGCGCCGCGCGGGGACTCCCGAGTCCCCCACTCCGCCGCCGCGGGGCAGGCCGTCAGGCAGGCGCTCGCACCCCTGGTAGGATCCGCCTGTGCCAAACATCACGCCGAGCGCCGCCCGTGAGCAGATTGCGACCGGGGACTTGAGGCCCATCTATCTGGTGGTCGGCGATGACGCCGTGGAGAAGGCGGAGATGGCGGATGCCTTCGAGGAGATCGTCGACGAGGGACTACGCGCGTTCAACGTGGAGCGGCTCCATGGGGCCGACACCTCGCTGGGGCAGGTCATCGAGTCGACGCGGTTGCTCCCGATGATGGCGTCTCGGCGGGTGGTCATTGTGCACCACGCCGAGCGCTGCCTGGCGCCGAAGCGTGAGACCAAGGCCACTGAGGCGGACGAGCAGGCGTTCGAGGCGTATCTCGCTGCTCCTCCGGATCATGCGACGCTTGTACTGGTCTCCGGAGACCTCGACAAGCGCCGTCGCTTGACGATTCGGTTGCACGCCGCCGCCGCCGTTGTGACCTGCGGTGTGATTGCAACGTTGGCGGATGCTGAACGGTGGGTGCGGCGACGGCTCGCTGAGGACGGAGTGACGATACCGGCCGCCGCGGCGAAACTGTTGGCCGCAGGGGCTGGGCCGAACCTGTCGCGCCTGCGCGGTGATGTCGATCGGCTGCTCCTGTTTGCGGC
>SXOW01000148.1 GCA_005778315.1 Acidobacteriota bacterium | reverse complement strand
GGGGGTGGGGGGGGGGGGGGTGGGGGCGGCGGCGGCGGGGGCGGCGGCCGCGGTGGTGGTGGTGGCGGCCGCGGTGGGTTCTTCGGCGTGCCGCGGGGCGACTCGTCCTGGGACGCCCTCTTCGACTCCGGCGGGACCCTGGTCGCCGATGGCTGGACCGCCGAGATGGCGATTCCGTTCAAGAGCCTGCGCTATCCGTCGGTCGGCAGCCAGGCGCACCGGTGGGGATTTCAGATTGCCCGGGCGATCCGCGGGAAGGATGAAAACGTTGTCTGGGCTCCGCTCTCGCGCGACGTCTCGGGCTTCCTGCCCCAGATGGGTCTGCTCGATGGCCTGAGCGGTCTCTCGACCAGCCGTAACCTCGAGATCCTGCCGACCATCACCGCCGTGCAGGTCGGGAGGCTCGACACCACGACCGGCGCGTTTCCCGGAGACTCGCAGCCGGAGGGCGGCGTCAACCTCAAGTACGGGCTGACGTCGAACCTGACGCTTGATGCGACGTTCAACCCGGATTTTTCGCAGATTGAGTCCGATCGACCCCAGATCGAGGTCAACCAACGGTTCCCGCTGTTCTTTTCCGAGTTGCGTCCGTTCTTCCTGGAGGGGCAGGAAATTTTCAGTCTGCCGGGTCCGGTGAACTTCGTCCACACCCGCACCATCGTCGACCCCCGCTATGGCGGCAAGGTGACCGGGAAAGTCGGGAAGACCACATTGGGTATGCTGGTCGCCAACGACGAGGCGCCAGGCAAGCTCGACGACATCGCTGACCCAGGGTTCGGCCAGACCGCCAACGTGTTGATCGGGCGGGTGCGCTACGACCTGTACTCCGAGTCGCATCTCGGGGCCATCATCACCGACCGGGAGTTTGTCGACACTCATAGCCGGCTCGCCGGCGTCGATGGCAACTTCCGTCTCAGCGACACGACCTCTATCGGGTTTCGCGCCATCACCACGCAGAACCGCGACGTCGTCGGGAATACGTCGCGCCTGAACGACACCTACGGCAACATGTTCGACGTCGGGATGACCAGCCAGGGGCGCAACCTGGACTATTTCGTGGCCGGGTACACGATTGCTCCCGATTTCAACACGGACGTCGGGTTTGTCAGGCGGCGGGACATCAAGGCCCTGACGAGCCGCCTCGGGTATCGCTGGTGGCCAGAGAGCTGGCTCATCAACTGGGGGCCGGAGAGCAGCTACGCCCGAAATTACAACTTCGACGACGTGCTGGAGGACGAGGAGCGCAGCGTCGGGGTGAACTTCTCGTTCGCGAAGAACATTCGAGTCGGCACCCGCGTGCACCGGGACATGGAGCGTTTCGGCGGCATCAACTTCGAAAAGACGACCTACTCGGCCAACTTGTTCGTCAACACGTTGAACACCGTGTCGGTCGGTGGGTTTTTCACCTTTGGCGATCAGGTCCGTTTCAGCGCGTCGCCGTTTCTGGGTAGAGGGTCGAACGGCAACATCTTCCTGACACTGCGTCCGCACTCTCGGCTGCAGTCCCAGATCAATATCAGTACGAGCCGCCTCACCAATCCGTTCGACGATACCGAGGTGTTCGACGTCAAGATCTTCCGTGCGCTGACTACCTACCAGTTCACCGACCGGCTGCTCCTGCGCAACATCATGGAACACAACACGTTCAGCCGCACGCTGGGCGCGAATGTGCTACTGACCTACCGGGTCAATTCCGGCACCGTGTTCTTCATCGGCTACGACGATCGCTACCAGCAGGGCGATCTGATCGTGGACCCCAGCGGTGACGAGGCCTTCCTCAGCAACAGCAGGTTCTTGACCACGGACCTGTTTCGGACCAATCGCGCCTTCTTCACCAAGATCTCCTACCTGTTCCGCTACTAGCCGGCCGCAGGGGAACCCCCCCTCGGCCGCCCAGACCCGCCGCGAGCCGTTCAACGTGCAACCGTGCGCAGTCTGCTTGGGACCCGGGATGCCAGGTAAACGTCAAGAGACCCGCCAACGTATAATGAACAGGTTCCGCCGCAGCCAGCGTGACGGTGGCCAGGGCACACGTCGCGCGGGTGTCTAGCGCGGGGCCCCACCGCGATGCTTCCGGTCATCACGCGAGGCCGGCGCGCCCCGTGTGCCCACACCGAGCTGATATCCATGTCACGCTGCCTCGCCTTCGGCGTTGCCTTGCTGCTGACACCGGTCGGAACGGTGGCGCAAGAAGTCCCCTCTGGCACGCTCGCTCGCGGCAACGTGACTGCACCGGAAGCGAGCGCCGCCCGTGAAGGCACGTTCGTCGTGCTGCCGTTCACCAATATTTCGCGTGCTACCGCCGACGACTGGCTCGGTGACGGCATTGCGGAGACCGTGGCGGCGGACCTGGCCAGTTCACCACGCGTGACCGTGGTCGGGCGAGACCGACTCGACTCGGCACTGACCACGGAGCTCGGTGCAACCAGTGCCGTCGACGAGGCGACCAGGCTTGGGCGGCGTCTCGGCGCCCGCTGGGTGGTCACCGGCGGCTATCAGCGGGTCGCGGACCAGCTTCGCATCACCGCCCGCCTGCTCGACGTGGAGGCAGGCCTCGTGGCCGACTCCGTGACGGCGGACGGGACGATGGACAAGGTCTTTGACCTGCAGGACCAGGTCGTGTCGGGTCTACTTTCCGATACGACGTCCGGCCTGACGGCACTCGGGGCCGAATCGCCGGTCGGAGTGGAGGCCGTGCCCACGTCCGAGGGGCCCGGTCTTGGCGATGTGCGTCCTCGCCCTGACGCCCCGCGGGTCGGTCGCGATGGAGCCGGGGGAGCCGCGCGTGATCCAAGAACGAGGCGGGAGGAGACCCCCGTGACGGGCGGCCTCGTGGTGCCGCCCGGAGCGCCACGCGCGGCTGCCGCTCGCGACCCAAGTGGCGCCACACTCGCACCGGCTGTCTCCGCCGGCGCCCTGGCGGGACGGCCCAGCGTGAGTGCCACCTTTGCGACTGAACGGCCGAACGTGGATGGGACCCTTGACGATGCCATCTGGACTACGGCGACCCGGCTGACCGAGTTCGTCCAGGTGACGCCGGTTGAGGGCGACCCGGCCACCGAGGAGACGGACGTGTTCGTGGCGTTCGACAGCACGCATCTCTATCTCGGGATGCATGCCCACTACTCGAATCCAGGGGCGGTGCGCGCCAGTCGCGTTGACCGCGACCGGGCGTCATTCAGCGACGATACGATCTCGGTCTATTTCGATACCTTCCTTGATCAGCAACGCGCATTCGTCTTTACCCTCAACGGCTACGGCGTCCAGGGAGACTCCCTGATGGCGGGCGGCGGTGGCGGCGGGTTCCGCGGTGGCTTCGGCGGGGTGCCGCGCGGCGACAGCTCCTGGGACGCGTTGTTTGAGTCGGGTGGCACGCTGGTCGAGGACGGATGGACCGCCGAATTGGCGATTCCGTTCAAGAGTCTGCGGTACCCGTCGAACGACATCCATCGCTGGGGATTTCAAATCGCCCGGTCCATCCGCGATAAGGACGAGACCGTGGTCTGGGCGCCGGTCTCTCGTGACGTGTCGGGGTTCCTGCCCCAGATGGGCTTGCTCGACGGGTTGCGGAACCTGTCCACCAGCCGGAACCTCGAGATTCTGCCGACGTTCACCGGTATCCAGGTCGGCCGTCTCGACACCGCCACGGGAAGCTTTCCAGAGGAACGACAACCTGAGGCGGGAGTCAATCTGAAATACGGGTTGACTCCGAATCTGACACTCGACTTTACGTACAACCCGGATTTTTCTCAGATCGAGTCAGACCGCCCGCAGATCGAGGTCAACCAGCGATTCCCGCTCTTTTTCTCGGAATTGCGACCGTTCTTTCTCGAAGGACAGGAGATTTTTGAAATCCAAGGGCCCGTGACCTTCGTCCACACCAGGACGATCGTGGACCCGCGCTACGGCGGCAAGATCACCGGCAAGGTGGGTCGGACGACCCTCGGGTTCCTCTTCGCCAACGACGAAGCCGCGGGCAAGCTCGACGACCCGACAGCGAGGGGATTTGGTCAGAGCGCCAACACGCTCATCGGGCGGGCTCGCTACGACCTGTATTCCCAATCGCACATCGGCGCCGTGTTCACCGACCGTGAGTTTCTCGACGGCTACAGCCGCCTGAGCGGCATTGATACCCGCCTGCAGGTGACGCCGACGGCCCAGTTCGACTTCGCCGTGCTCGCCACCCAGAATCGCGACGTGGATGGCCTCGATGCCACCTCAGGGACGATGTTCGATGGGGGATACCGGCACAGCGGGCGGAATCTGAGCTACAACGTCTCGGCCTATTCGATCGATCCGGAGTTCAATACCCAGGTCGGCTTCATTCGGCGGCGGGACATCAGACAGGCCTCGAGCAGCATCGGCTACCGTTGGTGGCCGGAGAGCTGGCTCATCAACTGGGGCCCGGAGTTCCAATACAGTCGCAACTGGAACTTCGAAGACATCCTGGAGGATGAGGAAACCCGACTGCGGCTTCGGATGTCGTTTGCCCGCAACCTCTCGTTCTTCGGCGATATCCAAAAAGAGATGGAACGGTTCGGCGGCATCAATTTTGACAAGGTCCGCTATTCGCTCGGTGGCAACGTCAACACCAGTCGGGTGTTTTCGTTTGGGGGGAACTACGGCTGGGGCGACCAGGTGCGGTTCAGCGGCAGACCGTTTCTGGGACGAGGGTCGGACGGCAGCGTCTTCATGTCCATTCGCCCCCTCACCCGGCTCCAGTCGCAGGTCAACATCAGCACCAGCCGTCTCGTCGATCCGTTCGACCAGTCCGAGGTGTTCGACGTCAAGATTTACCGGGCCCAGACCACCTACCAATTCACGGACCGGTTGCTGCTGCGAAACATCATGGAGCACAACACGTTCAGCCGGACGCTCGGCGCCAACCTGCTGCTCACATATCGAGTCAACTCGGGGACGGTGTTCTTCGTGGGCTACGATGATCGCTATCAGCAGGGCGACCTGATCTTCGATGACGACGACGACCCGGTGTTCTTCACGACCGATTTCGAGCGCACGAATCGGGCGTTCTTTACAAAGATCTCGTATTTGTTTCGCTATTGAGCCGCTGCGCGACCCGGTCGCGCTCGGCCAGCGTCACGCACAACGTTCTGGAGGTTGATGTGCTACGAACTGTCGTCGCCTTTGCGTCTGTTGCGGCCATTGGTACCGGCGGGTCTGCTCTCGCCCAGCCCATACCGTTCGACAAACGTGATCTGCAGATTGCTGCCCTCAACGTCTATGCACCGGTGCCGCCCGGAGTCTCCGCCACCGCGGGTCTCGCCCCGATCGCGCAGGATGTGCCGCTTGATCGGATCACCTTGCCCCCCGGATTCTCGATCGAGGTCTACGCGCCGGACGTGCCCAACGCGCGGTCCATGGCCCGGTCGCCCGGCGGAACGCTGTTCGTGGGCACGCGAGAGGCCGGAAACGTCTACGCCGTGCTCGACCGCGACCAGGACCACCACGCGGACGAGGTCATCACCATCGCCAGCGGGCTGAACATGCCGAACGGCGTCGCGTTCCGAGACGGCGCGCTCTATGTCGCCGAGGTGAATCGGATTCTGCGATACGACGGCATCGAGGGTCGTCTTGAGAATCCCCCCGCTCCGGTCGTCGTCGACGACGGCTTCCCGACCGAGCGGGCGCATGGCTGGAAATTCGTGCGCTTTGGACCGGACGGACAGCTCTATGCGCCGGTTGGCGCGCCTTGCAACGTCTGCGACCGCACCGGCGAGGACGAGCGCTTCGCGACCATCACCCGCATGGATCCAGCCGGCGGGCCG
>SXOW01000147.1 GCA_005778315.1 Acidobacteriota bacterium | reverse complement strand
TGGAGGACCGCCGTTGGGATCGGCACCAGCCTCGAGCAGCAGCCTCACCACGGCGGCGTTGCCGTTGGTGGAAGCAATGAGCAGCGGCGCCACGCCGAGGTCGTTGACCGCGTCAACGTCCGCCCCCGCGCGTAACAACATCTCGACCATCTGGTGGTCGTCGAGGTGGACCGCCCAATGCAACGCCGTGGCGCCATCGCCCTGTCGCGCGTCCACGTCGACGCCCTCAGCCAGTAGCGCACGAGTCGCCGCGTGGTTGCCACTGGTGACCGCGTCGATCAACGGCAGGTCGGCGGCCAGGAGCCGCACCGGGCCGAGCGCCCCGACAGCCCCGACAGCCCCGACAGCAACGACAACCCCAATCACCACGGTCAGATGCGCCGCCCTGTCGGTCGCGTGGAAACGGGTGCTCATGCTGTGCCTCGCCACGATGTGTTTCCGACCAGCGTCTCTAACCTTAGGCGCCGGACAGGAGATCCAGATCGAGATGTCCCGTGCTGTCGCCGATCGACTCGACCGGCACCCCCAGCTTGGTCAGCAGGGTCATGTGGAGATTCGTCAATCGCGTCCCAGTGGGATACCGCAGATGTCGTCCGCCTTTGAGCTGGCCCCCGGCACCACCGGCCACAACGAGCGGCAGGTTCCGCGGGTCGTGCTCGTTGCTGTTCCCCATACCGCTGGCGTAGAGCACCAGCGCGCTGTCCAACAGGGTCCCGTCGCCCTCTGGAATCGACCGCAGTCGTTCCAGAAAGTAAGCGACCATCGTCGTGTGATAGGTGTTGATCTTCGCCTGGTCGGCAATCTTCTCGGGGTTGTTCCCGTGGTGCGAAATGGCGTGGAACCCCTCCGAGACGCCGATCTCGGGATAGGCGCGCCCACTCAACTCAGGCGCCAGCATGAAGGTGGTGACCCGAGTCAGATCGGCCTGGAACGCCAGCACCTGCAGGTCGAACATCAGTTTGGCGTGGGCCTCGAACGTGTCGGGTACCCCGGCCGGCTGCAGCACTTCTGGTACCTCGCGCGTGCTTTGTTCTTCGGCCAGCTGTATCCGACGCTCGACGTCCCGGATCGACTCGAGATACTCATCGAGAGTCGCCCTGTCCTCCTGGTCGATCGTCGACGCCACGCCGGCCACTTTCTCACGCACCGAATCAAGGATGCTGGCGCGTTGACGCCATCGGGCACGCCGGACCGCCGGATCGGTCGTGCCGCCTTCACCGAACAACCGCTCGAACACGAGCCTGGGGTTGTTCTGCATCGGCAGCGGGCTGGTCGGACCGCGCCACGAGAGCGTGTTGGTGTACACGCAGGCGAAGCCGGTATCGCAGGTGCCTCCAAACTCCGGCGAGTCCAGCGACAACTCCAGCGTTCGCAGCTGTGTGTCCTGCCCGAGGTGGTCGGCCGCGATCTGATCGATGGTCTTGCCGGCCCGGAAGTCGACCCCAACGGTCGGGTGGGCGTGCATGCCGCTCATGAAGGCGGACGGAATGCGCCCGTGACCGCCACGGGGTTCTCCGTCGAGCGCCAGCGCCGGAGGATTGTCGATACCGGTCAGCACCAGCGCCCGATCGCGTAGCGGCGCCAATGGCTCCAGAATCGGGGTCAGGGCATAGTCGGGGCCTGCGACCTCCGGTGCGAAGTACCCAACGGCGGCCCCGTTGCCAACGTAGACGGTGGTGAACCGACGCAACCGTGCGGTCGAGGTCTGCGCCAGGGCCGTCATGGCTGGCATCATGCCGCTCAGCCACGGCAACCCCACTGCGGCGCCCAGCCCACGCAAGACCGTCCGTCTCGGAATCGCTTTTCTTGTGATGATCATGACAATCGGCCCAACCCCTACTCCGCAGACGCGGATGGCCCACCGGTCCGAGCCCGCATCCGGAACGGTGCGCTTTGCGTAACGCCGAGAATGATCGACTCCCAACGATGGTCGGTGTCGGCCGCCTCGCGCAGAATCTGTCGGACGGCGGGCATATCGTAGTACTCGGCGCCGCGACCGATCGCGTACGTCAGCAGCTTCTCGGTCACCGTGCGGACGAACTCGTCCTGACGACCGACCAGCATCTCTCTGAGCCCGCTGGGTCCGTCGATCTCGGTGCCATCGATCAGCGCGCCGCGCGCGTCAACCGGGAGCCCGTGCTCGGTCGTGCGCCACCGGCCGATGGCGTCATACGGTTCCAGCGCGAACCCGAGCGGATCCATCGTCGCGTGACAACTGGCGCACACCGGGTTCCGACGATGCTGCTCCAGACGGGCCCGCATCGACCTGGGCGCTTCGCCGTCCTCGTTCTCTGGAAGCTCGGGCACATCCGGGGGCGGTGCGGGCGGCGGCATCCCGAGCATATTCTCGAGGAGCCACTTGCCACGCACCACAGGCGACGTGCGATTGGGAAACGACGTCACCGTGAGGATACTCGCGTGCCCAAGCAGTCCGGTACGCCGTTCGTCTGACACCGTGATCCGCCGGAACTGGCTGCCGTAGACGTCCGGCAGACCGTAGTGGCGGGCGAGGCGTTCGTTGACGAACGTGTAGTCGGCGGTCAGCAACTCGCCCAACGGACGATTCTCTCGACGCTGGCTGTCGAGAAACAGCTCGGTCTCGCGCGCCATGGCTGCCCGCAGGTCGTCATCCCATTCCGGGAATTCGTAGCGGTCTGGCGACACCATCCGCAGGTTGCGGAGAAACAGCCACTGCGCGGCGAAACTCGATACCAAGGCGGACGCGCGGTCGTCCGCCATCATCCGTCGCACCTGTGCCTCGAACACCCCGCTGTCCGCGAGCCGGTTCTGCTCGGCCAAGGTCAGCAACTCGTCGTCCGGAATGCTGCTCCAGAGGAAGAAGGACAGCCGAGACGCCAGTTCGAGATCGCTCAGACGATAGGGCGTGCCTGGCGCGCCATCTGCCGGATCCACCTCCGTGCGGTACAGAAAGTCCGGGTCGACCAGCAGTCGGGTCAGCGCGACCCGCACGCCCGCCTCGAAACCGCCGGCGACCTGGTCGCGTCCCTCACGGTAAAACTGGAGCAGGGTGTCAAGGTCGGCGTCGGTGACCGGACGCCGATAGGCCCGCCGGGCCAGCGAGCCGAGAATTTGCCGCGCGCACGATTCGGCGTCGCGAACAGGCTCGTCGTCAGCCCGGCAGCTGAAGATGCGGCGGCGGCTGGCGGTGTCACCGGCCCCGGTCGGCGAGAAGGGACCCGTGATCTCGATACCATCGACGTGGAGATACGAGCGGGCGCCAATGGTGGTCGCGAACACGGCGCTGTTGGCCCACGGAAAGTAGGCGGGGAAACGGCCTTCCGGGGCCAGCATCCGCTTGAGCAGGACGACACCCACGTTGTGCGAGCCGGCCGTGGCCGTGATCCGCACTTCGGTCGCGGGGCCAAGCGCGTCTGGTCCGGCCTCGGTCGACACCTCGCCAACCTTGACCCCATCGAGCCGGACTTCGATCTGTTCCGATTGGGAACGCGGTCCGGTCAGATCCAACTTCACGACATACTCGCCGTCGAGCGGAAAGTAGTGGCGCGCGACCCCTCCGCCACGCGACCCGAACGGCAGCGCTTCGTGCCGGGTTTCCTGCAACAGCGCTTTCGAGAAACGGTAGGTGGCGACCTCGGCCCCCGCTGACAGGTCGCCCACGGCCAGTTGGCTGACCCGACCGGCAGCAGAGAGATACGCGTCGAGGAGCGCAGACGACATCGACAGCACACCAGCGTTGTTGTCGAATCCGTAGGCGGCGTCGTCACCCGGCAGCCAGGCGCTGACATCCACGTCCAACGCAAGGAGATCACGAATAGCGTGCTGATACTCGGTACGATTCAGACGGTGGAAGGACCCGACGCGCCCTGGTTTCGGCGTGACAGCCGCCGCACGGTCCAACCCGGTCTCCAACGACGCGATCAGATCGACGTAGGCGGCGTCGTCAGGTCGCGGCGCCCCGACCGGAGGCATCGATCGGGCCTGGAGCTTCCGCAGCACCTTCTCCCAGGCCTCGGCTCCGGTGCTGGGGTCGGCCGGATCGAGGCCGTCCAGCGAAAGCCCGGCGACGAGACGCCGGTCGTTGTGACAACGCAGGCAGTAGTCGTCGACAAAGGCCTGATGACGCTCGGCGCTCGGCGCAGGCTCCACCGCCTGCGCCCAGGTGCGACTGGCCGGCGTGAGCGCGAACGCGACCACTGCCGCCGCACACCACCTGTACGAAGTCGCGAACCGCCGCCGCGGTGTCATTGAACCTCCTGCGCCCTGCGTGGGTGAAGACAGCCGTATCGTACTGCATTTGAAGACCAGCCGAGACGCGAAAAGGCGCGACGTGCCCGTCAGCGGTGGAGCCACCGGGCGCCCCCGGGCGGCGATCAGGCGCTCGACAGGGCGCGGAGAGCCGCGATACGACGCAGGACGGGTGGGTGAGAATCGTGCAAGAGCACCCCCGAAGCGGCTTTGGGCTCGCGCATACGCCTCGTCGTCGTAGGCCCCGCGAAACTCATCAGGCACCACGGGGCTCATCGCCCGGACATTGAGCACACTCGCCACCAGGGACAGGATGAACTCCCCGAGCAGCGCGACGAGGACGATCCAGGCGTAGACGTTCATGGGTGGGCCGGCATCCAGACGGGCGATTATACTGAGGAGGAACGCCGCCTGAGGATCGCTCGACGTCACCGCGCTGGGGCCATCAACGGGGCCCGGCGCGATGTCCCTGGAGTACAATCAACTGTTTTTCGGGTAGCCGACCTGGCCGATCCGCGATTCTCTCGACAGTCTCCGACTCATGGCAGATTTTCACGATCAGCCCCTGTTTGAACGGGGTCCCGACCAGACGCCCTATCGCAAGTTGACCTCGGATGGCGTCTCGACGGTGACCGTCGATGGCCGCGAACTGCTCAAGGTCGAGCCCGAAGCGTTACGGCTGTTGGCGCAGACCGCGTTCGACGACATCTCGCACCTGCTCCGGCCGGCGCACTTGGCCCAGTTGCGCTCGATTCTCGACGACCCCGAGTCGTCACAGAACGACCGATTTGTCGCGCTCGAGTTGCTGCGCAACGCCAACATCGCGTCCGCACGGGTGCTCCCGGGGTGTCAGGACACCGGCACCGCCATCGTCATGGGTCACAAGGGCGAAAACGTCTGGACCGGGGCCGATGACGGGATCGCGCTGTCGCAGGGTATCTACGATGCCTACGATCAGCGCAACTTGCGCTACTCCCAGATGGCGCCGCTCGACATGTTCACCGAGAAGAACACCGGGTCGAACCTGCCGGCACAAATCGAGATTTACGCAGAACCGGGCGACGAATATGAGTTGCTGTTCATCGCCAAGGGCGGGGGCTCAGCCAACAAGTCGTTTCTCTACCAGGAAACGAAGGCGCTGCTGAACCC
>SXOW01000146.1 GCA_005778315.1 Acidobacteriota bacterium | reverse complement strand
CGTCCAGCACCACGGAGTCCACGCCGCTCAGATCGGCCTGGTTACGGCCCATGTGGTCGAGCAACCGACCCGGCGTGGCAATCAACAGGTCGAGCCCGGATCGCAGACGGCGGGTCTGTGGTTCCATGCCGACGCCCCCGAAGATCACCGTGTGACGGAGGTTCAGGTGCTTTCCGTACAACGTCGCCATGTCGGAGATCTGGGCTGCCAGCTCCCGCGTGGGCGTGACGACCAGAGCGCGCGGCCGCCGGCCCGGCTTCCCGGCGGCGAGGCGTTGCAGGAGCGGGAGCAGAAACGCAGCGGTCTTGCCGGTGCCTGTCTGGGCGCAGGCGATCAGATCGCGGCCCTCCAGTGCAATCGGTATGGCGCGTTCCTGAATAGGGGTCGCGGTGGTGTAGCCCGCGGCCGTCACGGCGCGAACGAGTTCCGGGCAGAGGCCCAGTTCGACAAACTTCATCTGTATGTGGTGCTCCAAGTTCCGCGCTCACCCTGGCGCGGTCGGTTATCGACGTCAGTCCCTCAGCATGAGGGGCGATCGCAGGAAGAGTCTGGGAGGAGGAGGGCCCGCGTTGTGCGCTGGGCGATACCCGCTGCTCTGAGCGGGGTTTCCGGGTGGGAGAAAACCTGCTCGCGATTCGTCGACCATCGTAGCACGGAAGTGAGCGGGCGACGATGGAGTCTTGCGGGACGCTGGCGCGCACAGGTGGCTTGAACGAATGGCGTGAAGGATCGCGCGCGCCGCGAGTAGTAGTCTTTGAGGGCGACTCGAGCGCGTCGCCAAGAGGTTCGATGCACACGTCAAAGAGCGGCGTCGTCGCGGCCGCAGCGGCGCTATTGGTCGCGTGAGCGAGGGTCCGGGTGACTCGCTCGTTGTTGTGGCGCCGGCCCGGATTCAGAACGGCATCGCCGAGATGCTCGAGCGCGGGTTCACGACGTCTCAAACGTCCCCGAGTCCGCTCAAGTTGACCTACTGGCTGCTGGTCGCGGGCCAGGGCTCCGCGGAATTCGCCCTGCTGGAGGAGATTCAGGTGCTGTCGATGGTGCAGGACCCGGGTCGGGCGACCGGAAAGATGGTGGAGGTTGAGCAGACAGTGACCCAAGCCGGGGACCAGATGGTGGCGGACGTCTCGATCTCCGTCCCCCCGCAGCACAGCTTTGCGAGCCAAGTGTCGCTGCGGGCTGGGCAGTATCTCGTCGTCGGACAAGTCGGCTTGGACGGCCGACATTTCGGTCCGGGCTTCGACCCCTTCCCGGACTTGAACGCCCCAGACCCTCTGACGCTGTACTACGTCACTGATGGCTGAACTCGTCCCATGAGACCGACCGATGCGCGAGGAAGAGCTCGAGCAGCTCTACGCGCGGCTGGAGCGACCGCTGTGCAACGTGGTCGGTGGCGCGGCGGCGCGGGCGCCGTGTGCAGGTCGCCCTCGGAGCACTGGTGCTCACCGCGGCGGGGTGGGCGACACTCGGCCGCGGTCCAAACCCGGCCGCCTCGTCACCGGAGCTTGACCTCGTACGGATGAGTCTGGGACAGATCGCGGCTCCGACCGAGCCGCTCACACAGGCAGCTGCGTCGCGTCTGACAACAGCCGTGCACCGGGTACCCCTACCAACCGACCAGGTCGTCTTCTATCTCGTCGGTTCGATTCAGAATTGAACCAGTCACCCTACACCTGGGGCACGAACTGCGGGAGCACGTAGGCGAAGATCATCGTCACCACGGCCATGAACAGGGCCAGGATGATGCTGTGCTTCAGCGTGATGCGGAACAGCCGGCCTTCATCGGACGACGCCATGCCGGTGGCCGCCACCGCGACTGCGATGCTTTGCAGCGAAATCATCTTGCCCATCACCCCGGTGGCCGCATTCGTGGACGCGGTCAGGATAGGATTCAGGGCGAGTTCGTTCGCGGTCACGACCTGCAACGTGCCGAACAGCGCGTTCGACGAGGTGTCGCTCCCGGTCAGGAACACGCCAGTCCACCCCAGCATCGCGCTGAAGAAGGGAAACAGCGCGCCGGTGGCGGCAAACGCCAGACCCAGGGTCGAGGTCATGCCGGCGTAGTTCATCAGGAACGCGAGGGCCAACACGGAGGCGATCGTCAACAGTGGCATGGCCAGCTGCTTGAACACCCCGCCGACGATGCCGATGAACCTGGCCGGCGAGACGCCCAGCACGAGCGACGCCGCGAAGGCGGACAAGAAACAGGACGTGCCCGCAGCCGACAACCACGGGAACGCGTAGACGGCCGGGTACGGCGAGGGTGACGGGGTCAGCGGTGGAACGCGTGTAATGAGACCGTCAAGCAGCGGCACCGGAATCGACAGGCTGACACTGTTGAGGATCGCAGCCATCGGCTGGTAGCGCCAGACCAAGACGAAGGCGACCAGGAGGATATACGGGCTCCACGCCGTGAATACCTCTCCGGCCGTATGCGCGTGTCCTCCCCCGGTCGCGGGCGCATCGCCTTCGAGACGGAAAATGTTCTTCGGATGCCACATCTTCATGACCAGGATCATCGCCGCCAATGCGGCAATCGAAGACAGGATCACGGCGAGTTCAGGTCCAAACGTGCTCGACGCCCACAGCAACACGCCGGCGAAGGTCACCGAGCAGGCGGCGATGGGCGGAAACACTTCGAGGGCCCGCTTGAAGCCGGACATGATGACGACCATGTAGGCCGGAATGATGATGGCAATCAGGCCACACAGACGGCCAGCCATGGTGCTCAGGTCACCGACTGGCAGCCCGGTGACCTGGGCCAGCGTGGTGATCGGGATACCGAGCGACCCGAACGCGACTGGAGCGGTGTTCGCCACCAAACAGATAAAGGCGGCGTAAAAGGGTGAGAAGCCCAGGCCCGTCATCATGGCCGCGGCGACAGCCACCGGCGTGCCGAACCCGGCGGCGCCTTCGATGAACGCGCCGAACGCAAAACCGATCAGCACCGCCTGCAGACGGCGGTCGTCGCTGAGCGCCCCGATCGAATCCTTGATGATTTCAAATTTGCCGGTTTCCACCGTCAGTCGATAGAGGACGAGGGAGGCGATCACGATCCAGCCGATCGGCAACAGCCCGAAAGCCGCGCCATAGACCATCGACGCGCCCGCTTGTGGCACCGGCATGCCATACACCGCCACGGCGAGCACCAGGGCGGCCCCCAGCGCGCTGAGTCCCGCGATCCAGCTGGGCTTCCGCTTCACCCCCAGCATGTAGAACAGGATCACCAAGGGGACGGCTGCCACCACGGTGGAGAAGCCGAGGCTGTCTGCAAGGGGGGTGTAATTTTGTTCCCACATGTCGAATAGTCCGCAAAAAAGGTGAAGCCGGTTGGCAGACTGTAGCACGGTCAGAGACCGATGACGATACTTGGGGAGGCGGCAGACGACCCCCGTCCGCCGCAGATGGATCTGTGCGTAGTCGTGCTGTGTCACGATCGCCGGTGGCGATGCGCCGCGAGGAGACGCGATGAAGAAGGTGCCGACAGTGGTGGCGATCGGGCTGGTGGTGGCCAGCGGGGTCGTGCGCGCTCAGGACTGGCCCCAGTGGCGGGGACCCGACGGGCGGCGGATCTCGAGCGAGCAGGGCCTGCCGACGGTGTGGAGAGCGCCGTGTCGGACGGCGAGCGTGTCTATGCCTGGTTCGCGACCGGACAAGCGGTTGGTCTCGTCGCCGGCGGTGTCCAACGGCCGGATCTTTATTCGGACCGACCAGGCCCTGGTGGCGGTCGGCCCGTGACCGCCGTGACGTTCGCGCTCGCCGAGTCGACCCAGGCTCCCTTGACCTTGTGACGAGTGGTAGGCTACGACCTGTCCCACCGCAATCACATCACCGCCGTGAGCATCCAAGATTTCCTGCTGCGTGCCGGGGCCTACCCCGTGGCGATCCTGGCCGTGTTTGTGGCGGTGCCGGTCGGCGCCTGGCTGGTGGGCCGGCTGCACGGACCCGGACGCGGCGGCACGACGCCCTGGAAGCAGCTCTACGCGAGCTTCATCTATCTGACCGTGCGCCCCGGGGCTGTTCGCAACTGCGCAAGCCCGCTGAGGTAACTCGCGATGGTGCCCGCCAGCAGTTCGTAGATCGGCCCGCAGGTGGCAATCGTAAAAACCGATACCAGCAGGGCCCGGGTCTTGAGACCCGACGGCTCTACTCCCGCAGTGGTGGCGTCGTCCATGAGTCTCCATCATGGTACCCGGTCCCCGTCGTCTGGGTCGGCAGCCTCTGTGTGCCTCGACCGACTCCTCGAACACGCGGTCGCTGGCTCCGAGGCGACAAGGGACTCCTTGTCGCGGGCGCTCTTTCACGGACTGGCTGGCAGCACCACGCTGAAGACCTTCGCCTCCAGGTATGGCATGCGCCCGGGCGGCTTCGCCCGCCGGTTCATCGCCGGAGAGGCGCTCGGTGACGCCCTGACGAGCGCAACCCGACTCACGGCTGGCGGACGGCACTGCACGCTGAATCATCTCGGCGAAAGCGTCAGGTCGGTGGAGGCGGCCAGGGAGGCCGTGGTCGCGTATGAGATCATCCTGCAGGGCGTCCGCGAGGCTGGACTCTCGTGCCAGATCTCCATGAAACTGACCCAGCTGGGTCTGCTGCTGGACCCGCGGAACCGTGAGGAGAACCTGCGTCGCGTCCTCGATGCCGCGGGCGACACCTACTTCGTCCGGATCGACATGGAGCAGTCGTTCTCTGTCGACCCAACGCTCGATCTCTTCGAGCGTGTGTGGCGAGCCGGGTATCGCAATGTCGGCGTCGTCCTGCAGGCGTATCTCCATCGGACCGCGGATGATCTGAAGCGGCTGATCGACCTGGGGGCCGGGGTTCGACTGTGCAAGGGCGCCTATCAGGAGTCCGCGGCGGTCGCCTATCCCGCAAAGTCAGACGTCGACACCTCGTTTGTTCGACTCATGCGAACGCTCGTGGACTCCGGCACCCGTCCGGCGTTTGCGACGCACGACCCCCGGATGATCGAGGCCGTCAAGACCTACGCACACGAACGCGGCCTGTCTGCCGACGCTTTCGAGTTCGAGATGCTGTTTGGTGTCCCCAGCGACCTGCAAACCGCGATCGCCGCGGAAGGCTACCGGGTCCGCGTCTCCCTTCCGTCGGTGACCAGTGGTTTCAGTACTTCATGCGGCGGCTGGGAGAGCGGCCCGCCAACGTGCTGTTCGTACTGAGAAGCCTGTGCCACGAGCGCCGGCCGAGCTAAGGGGTGTGGCGCGCCGTCGTGGTCACTGACCCAGTACGAACCGCTGCACGCGTTTGCCTTCCAGCGTTTCTCCGATATAGATGCTCCCGCTGGAATCGACCGCGAGGCTGTGGGCCGCGGTGAACCCACCGGCTACATGTCCGCCGAATCCGAAGGAACCGAGAATCTCCAGGGTGGCCCGATTCAGCAGCCACACCTTCTGGTTCATGCCGTCGATGTTGTACAGATACCGCTGCTCGGCGTCTCGCGAGAAGTCGACGTCGAACGCCGTCCCGAACCCACGCGTGCGGGGGGCGATCACCACCTCGTCCACGTAGGTGCCGTCCTTGCGGAATACCTGAAGACGGTCGTTGACCCGATCACAGACGTAGACCAGGCCGTCGCGGGCGATGGTGGCGCAGTGGACCGGGCGGCCGAACTGTTGGGAGAGCGGGGCGTCGGGGTCGTAGGCATACGCGTCGTCGGTCGGCGTGTT
>SXOW01000145.1 GCA_005778315.1 Acidobacteriota bacterium | reverse complement strand
TCCCGGGCGCAGGAGGGGGGGCGAACTGGCAAGGGTCGGCCGTGGACGTCGAATCCGGTCAGCTTTTCGTCTCGTCGTCCAAAACACTCATTCTCGCGGATCTGATTGAGTACGAGGCGCCGGCCACCATCGGGTACTTCACCGACCCGTGGGGCAGGGGCCTGACTGGCCCCCAAGGGCTCCCGTTGTTCAAGCCGCCCTACAAACGGGTCACCGCGCTGAACCTCAACACCGGCGAGATGGACTGGATGCAGGCGCACGGTGACGGCCCGCGCAATCACCCAGCGCTCGCGGATCTCGATCTGCCGCCGCTTGGCGGCGGCGGCGGCATCACGTCGGGGCCACTGGTGACCCCGACGCTACTCATCATGAATCACGGCGGGCGGGGCTACGCGGAAATCGCCGACAGCTCGCGCACCATCAGCGCCTACGACAAGGCCACTGGTGACCACCTCGGCTCACTGGACCTCCCGGCCGTTCCGGGTGGCAACCCGGTCACCTACCTGCACGACGGAAAGCAGTATCTCGTGGTAGCGGTCGGGACCGCGGAAGACGCGGAATTGCTGGCGCTCACGCTGCCCTAAGGATGGACAACCCTAGTCCTCTTCAAAATCGGCCGGAATCACCGTCAAGGTCGTGTCGGGGTTGGTGTCGATATTCAAGAGTTCGCTCGTCGTCTCGAAGATCGTCGAGCGTGGCTTACCTGCGTCCGCGTCGGCGTCGCCGCCGCCCCCGATCGAACGTCCAAGCCTATCTCCCAGGCCGCCCAGCCCCCCGAAGCGGCCACGTCGCGGTTGCTCCGGCTCGGGCGCGGGCGCGGGCGCTGCCGCCACCTCAGCCTTCGGCTTGACGTTCTCGAAGGTCATCTCGGTCAGCATCGCGGTGCCTTCCGCCTGGACACCTTCCTCCTGAAAGCGCTTCATCGCCTCACCGAGACCCGGGAACATCGCCATGGCTGACGTCATCTGTTCGGCCGACGACTCGAACCCGAAGATCTCGCCCAACGCCTCCGCATACCGCCGCTGAAAATCCAGAATCTCTTGCATGCCGGTCACGTCGTCGGTGTTCCAGGAACGTGCCGTCATGACGATGCCGCCGGCATCTTCCAACGTGCGCCCCTTCTCGCGAACCGTAACCGTTGTCACCACGAGCTCGGCCTGACGGCCACTGAACTCACGCGTGTCACCCGGTCGCTGCACGTCCAGATCGACCTCGACCTCCCGCTGCGGTTGGCCATCGCCGTCTGCCTGGCGACTCGGCGCGTCAGGCGGCGCCTGCTTGCGGGCACGCTCCCGCATCTCCTCAATCCGCTCGCGCAGCTCGTCGAACGTCGTCACTTCGTATTTCTTGTCACGCAGGTCGAGGTCATACATGCGGCCTTCGGCGAGATCGATAATCTGGGCGCGGCGGTCGTCGCTGCTCGTGTACATGCGGTCACCCGCGACCACCGTGGTGGTCACGAGACCGTCTTTGGCGGCGTCACCGCCAAAGAGACCCATCACCCGTCCGAGCCCCCCCTCAAACTTCATCGTCGTCTTCTGCTCCGTCTTAACGGCGGCCAGGGTGGTGGTGGCGGCGGCGCAGGCAAAGGACGCGACCAACACGTATTGCAGGACGGTGTGCGAACGAGATGTCATGGCGAGGCTCCAGTGGCGAGAGAAAAGGACACGAACCGCCCAGCGGTCCGACCTTGCTATTGAACCAAATTCAGGCCTGTCGAACAAGCGCGTCCGGGCGCGGTCCAAGGGCCTCGGACTATCATCGCGGCCGTGATGCACAGGAATCGCGGAGTCGCCGCGTTGGCTGCGGCGGCCGGGCTCGTCGGAGCAGCGCTTTGGGGCCTGGAGATGCTCGCGCAGCAGCCCGACGCAGACCGTGCCGCTGTGCGTCGGTCGCTGCCCCGGGCGGAGGATCTGCCCTCAGGCTTCTCTCCGGTCAGCGCACTCGCGCGTCACGGTACCTTCTACGCCGCCGGCGGCCAGGCTGCGTTTCGCATCGACGACGGAAATCACTATCACGGCTACGACGGTCCCGCCGTCTGGGCGAAGGAGCCGAAGGGCCTCCGTCCACAAGGGGTTCTCTACGGCTTCGAGGAGGAGGCGGTCACGTCGGCCGGATACCTGGTCCGGCAGGCCGATCTGACCGACGCCGGAGGCCAACCTCTATCTGTTCCTCTGGCACTTCCTTCCGCGGCCGGGTCCGGTCGCGGCCGTGCGCCGGCTCGGCGATCTCCCGCCGCTCTCGGTCCTGCCCCCGCGATTTACCGTGTACGCCTGTGAGGCCTATCCCAACGCCTTCTGCCCGGGCATGGGACGGCACCGCGCCGATCTCACCAAACCGCTCGGGCGCCTGGCGACTTCGCCGGGAGATGACGGGGTCACCTACGGCGAAGCCGCAGGCAACCTGATCTTCATCGAATATATCGTCGGTCAGCCTGAGCTGGCGGCCGGCGCGTCCTGGCCGGCGATGCCGCTCGACGGTGTGCCCATCCCGCCGATCGACAACGTCCACGTCCTGCACTACGGATCTCCCGGGACGACGACGGGCCGCCCTACCGTACACATGTATTTCATTCCCGAGAACACCTATCTCGGGTGGACGACGGAGCCTCCACAGCTCTGACGCGAGGGGCAGGCCCGTCGACACCGTGCCCCCCGTCGCAGGGTTGGACTTCTCGCCCATGATTCTGGTGGTTGCACTACAACTCCTTCAACGCCTGTTCTACTGAGGGGATTTACACAATTTTTACAACCTCCGCCGCCGCCCTTCTCCCGATGCTGGTACGCTGGATTGGTCAAGTTGGGGCAAAGAGCCGATAGCGAGAGCCCCCGAAGCGAGGTGTTGCCGTGGGCGTAGTAGCAGAGGCTGTCGCCGTCGAATCCGGATCCACACCGCCGACGCACACCTGTCGTCAATGCACCCGCGAGGTGGACGCGGTGGCGTTCGCAGCCGAGTTGCGCGTGTGCGAGGGATGCGGCCACCACAGCGCGCTGACAGCGCAGGAATGGATCGACCACCTCGCCGACCGCGGATCGTTCCGCGAAATCGGGAAACGACTGTTCTCGACCGACCCACTGGACTTCAGCGTCAGTGGGCCCTACCGTGACCGACTGCGCGAGGCCGAGCGCCGGACGGGCATGCACGAAGCGGCGCTCGCCGGCGAGGCACGGCTGGATGGCCGGCCAGTGGTCCTCATCTCGCTGGAATTCGACTTTCTGGGCGGCACGATGGGCTCCGTGGTGGGGGAGAAGGTAGCCCGCGCCTTCGACGTCGCGACCCGGCGCGGGTTGCCGGTGGTCTCGATCATCGCCAGCGGCGGCGCGCGTATTCAGGAGGGCGTGCTCGCGCTGATGCAGATGGCGAAGACCGCCATCGCCGTCGCGGAGCATCGGACCGCCGGACTGCCCTACATCTCGGTACTCACGAACCCGAGTCTTGGGGGCACATTCGCCAGCTTCGGCTCCTTGGGTGACGTCCTCATCGGGGAACCAGGCGCGCAAATCGGATTCGTCGGCGCTCGCGTCGTCGAAGGCACGATTGACGAGAAAATTGCAAAGTCGGAACGCCGCGCCGAAGCCGTGATCGAGAACGGGATGATCGACATGATCATCGAGCGACCACTGCTGCGGAACCGGCTGGCGGTCTTGGTGTCCCAGCTCGCACCCCGCCGCCAGGGCGCGTGGCCGAGGGTGCAGCTGGCGCCGACCCCCAAGTCCACGCGCACGGCGGTCGAGGTGCTGGACCTGGCGCGCAATCCGGCTCGGCCACGCGCCGAAGCCTACGTCCAGCGCGTGTTCCATGCGTTCAGTCAGATGCGCGGCGATCGGTGCTTCGGTGACGACCCGGCCATCATGGGCGGCATTGCGAGCCTCCAAGGGCACCCGGTGGTGGTCATTGCGCAGGCGGGGCAACTGATGCCGATGCCGGAGGGCTATCGGAAAGCGCAACGGCTGATGCGCCTGGCTGAAAAGTGCGACCTCCCGGTGGTGACCCTCGTGGACACGCGCGGCGCCTTTCCCGGAATGGCAGCGGAGCGCCGCGGTATCGCCCTCGCTCTTGGCGAATGCCTGGGAATGCTCGCGCAGCTCCCGGTACCGATCGTCAACGTCGTGATCGGGGAGGGCGGTTCCGGCGGCGCGCTGGCATTGGGCCTGGCGGACGTGATTCTAATGCAGGAGAACGCCATCTACTCGGTGATCGCGCCGGAAGGCGCGGCGGCGATTCTGCTGCACGACGCCGCCCGCATCGAGGAGTTGCTGCCGGCGCTGAAACTGCGGTCGCACGACCTGCTGGAGCTGGGGGTGATCGACGGTATCGTCCCAGAGCCTCCCGGCGGTGCCCATCGCGACGTCGACGCAGCCGCCCGTCAGGTCCAGGAACGCATCGTCCACCATCTCGCCGAACTCTCGGTGCTGAAAGCCAAGAAACTGGTGCAGCGGCGTGCGGACCGCTTCAGGGCGATTGGACGGTTCGAGCGTAGCATCGTGCGCCGCGCGCGTGATATCGTCGCCCGGATCAGTCCGGGTGCCTGAACGTCTCCCCCAAACACCGCGATGATGCGGGTCCTGCGGGGACCGGTACCGGGCAGCGCGAAAGAAATACCCGATCCCCTGGAGGGCACCATGTCGATGCGTAGTCTGTGGTCGGCCGTTACGCTGATCCTCGTGGCGGTGCTGTCTCTCACGGCGGCCCCACCTGACGTGAGCGCGCAAGCGCGTGAAGAGCCGCCGGCCGACAACGTCTTTACCGGTGAGCTGGATGTGCAGATGGGCCAGCGTGTGTTCCAGCAGCAGTGCGGTCGCTGCCACGGAGAGGACGGCACCGGCGGCGAGGGCGGTCCCGACCTGACCAACGGATTCCGCAGCGCCAGCACCGATGAAGGACTCTTCAAGATTGTGCGGGAGGGCATTCCCAATACGCAGATGGTTGGCATCAGCCGACGGTCGACCGACCAGTCGGCCTGGATGGTCGTGGCCTACCTGAATTCGCTCAACGACACGAACGACGTCGACCTGCCGGGCAACGCGGCCAACGGGCAGCAGCTGTACGCCGGAAAAGGCAACTGCAGCGGCTGCCATATGGTCAACGGCGAGGGTGGCCGCCTCGGACCCGATCTGAGCCAGGTTGGGAACCGTCGCGATCCAGCGGAGTTGGTGAGCGATCTGCGCACGCCGGACCAAGATGTGGCGCCGCGCTGGTGGACGCTTCGCGTCACTCGAGCCGATGGGACCGTGGTCCAGGGCCTCCGGATGGACGAAGATACCTTCTCCATGCGGCTGATGGACGACGACGAAGACCTCTGGTCGTTTTCGAAACGCGACGTTCGGTCCTATGACCGCATCAAAACATCGACCATGCCCAGTGTCAACGCCACGTTGACCGACGCCGAGGTGGACGACCTGGTGGCGTATCTGTTTTCGCTTCGACGCGAGGAGATTTGAACATGAAACGGCTTGCTAGTGTCATCGCCCTCGGCGTGTTGGTTACGGGTGTCGTGCCCGCCGCGGCCCAGGAGACGGAGTCGCAGCCCGGTACGACGCCCGCGTTCTCGCCTGTCACGTGGGAGCGGTTGCTCAACGCGAAGGACGAACCTCACAACTGGCTCATGTATTCGGGCACCCTCGACAGCCAGCATTACAGCGGCCTCGACCAGGTGCACAACCGGAACGTGGGTGACCTGGAGCTGAAGTGGGCGTATCAGATCCCACAGCTCGACCGCGCGGAGACCGTGCCGGTCGTCGTCGACGGGGTCATGTTCATCACGGAGGCGCCGAGCAACGTGGTCGCGGTGGATGCCGCGACCGGTCGACAGTACTGGCGTTACAACCATTCGCTGCCGGACGACCTGCGTATCTGCTGCGGGCGGAACAATCGAGGCGTGGCCATCCTGGGTGAGACGCTCTACATGAGCACGCTCGATGCTCATCTGGTGGCCATCGACGCCCGCACCGGCAACCTCGTCTGGGACAAGGCAGTGGCCGACTATCGGGCGGGCTACAGCAAGACGGAGGCACCACTGATTGTGAAGGACGAAGTGGTGACCGGTATGGCCGGTGGCGAGTACGGGGTGCGAGGGTTTATCGACTCCTACAACGCGAAGAGCGGAGAGTTGGAGTGGCGCGCCGAAACCATCCCCGGACCCGACCACCCGGACAACCAGACCTGGGCCGGCGACTCCTGGCGCACCGGTGGCGCGGCCACCTGGATCACCGGCGCCTACGACCCGGATCTGGATCTCGTCTACTGGGGCACGGGCAACCCGGGACCGGACTGGAACGGAGACGTCCGTCTGGGCGACAACCTCTATTCGGATTCGGCTATGGCACTGAAGCACGAGACCGGCGCGCTCGAGTGGTACTTCCAGTTCACCCCGCACGATGTCCACGACTGGGATGCCATCCAGGTGCCCATTCTGGCGGATCTCGAGATGGACGGCGAGATGCGCAAGGTGATGATGTGGGCGAACCGGAACGCCTTCTTCTACACGATTGATCGCGTCACCGGCAAATTTCTCGTAGGCAAACCGTTCGCCAAGCAGACCTGGGCTGAGGGGCTCGATGCGAACGGTCGGCCCATCCGTATTCCGGGCACGTCCCCGACCGCGGAAGGCGTCACGGTCTCGCCCCCCATTGGCGGTGGCACCAACTGGTTCTCCCCCTCCTACAGCCCGCGCACGGAACTCTTTTACGTGCAGGCCTATGACGGCGAGGACATCTTCTACAAACGTGATGAAGATTACGTCGAGGGTGACCAGTTCACTGGCGGCGGTGGGCGACGTCCGTTGCCGGTCGAGAATTACAAGAGCGCCATCCGGGCGATTGACCCCAAGACCGCCAACCTGCGGTGGGAATATGAGATTCAGCCACGCTCGACGGCCGGCATCATGGCCACGGCTGGCGACCTGGTGTTCAGCGGCAGTGTTGACGGCTACTTCTTCGCCCTCGATGCAGTGAGCGGCGAAGAACTGTGGCACATGAACGTGGGCCGGATGGTGCACTCGGCGCCGATGAGCTACGCGGTCGATGGCAAGCAGTACATCACCATCGCGGCCGGGAACGTGGTGTACTCCTTCGGCCTCAGGGACTGACGGCGGTGGGGTTTCTGGCGATCGCCGATCAGCCGGAGCGAGAGCCGATCCCCGGGTTCGTCGGTCGGTTCTCGAGCGGAGCCACTATGACCTCGGTCAGCTGGACCATCGCGGCCGGTGCGCTCCTTCCCGAGCACGCCCATCCGCACGAGCAGGTGGCCCACGTGCTGTCCGGGGAATTCGAGCTGACCATCGGAGGCGAGACCCAGCGCCTGAGGCCGGGGATGGTGGCTTTCGTGCCACCCAACGTCACGCACTCCGGGCGCGCGTTGACCGAGTGCCGGATCATCGATGTCTTCCACCCGGTGCGGGACGACTATCGGTAGGGCCACGTGCCAGGAGTCGATTGAAGGGGTGTCGACGACCGGCTGTCGGCGTCCGGGGTCCTGAGGACCCGGGAACCGCGTAATGCCGATCGTGTCCGCCTTGCGGGACGGTCTGCGCCGGGTCTTCGGAGCCCCGGTTGTGCTGCTCGGGGCGACACTGCTGACCGCGTCCCTGGCGCTCCCCCTCCAGGGCGTGCTCGACGCCGGCGCGCCGGCAATCGCGCCGACCATGCGGAGCGGGACCGCCTCAGCCGGTCAATGGTGGCGACAGTGCGCGGCGCCAGCGATTGGGGTCACCCGGTCTCTGGCGGCCGCCGTTACTGGCTGCGGCGCGCAGGCCGCCAGTCTCGCCGGCCCAGCCTCCCCCGGACATCCTCCGCACCCGGTTCTGATCGCGTACCTGCTTGGCGGCGGCCTCCTCCTGTGGACCTTCCTGTCTGGCGGCATCCACGACCGTTTCGCGCGTGACCGGCCAACGCGCTCGGTCGGATTCTTCGCGGCCTGTGGGATGTACGCGGCGCGTCTGGTCCGACTCCGCCTCCTGGCCCTGCTGGTCTACGGCGTGTTGCTCGGCCCGGTTCACGATCTGGTGTTCCACACGGTGTACCCACTCGCGGGAAACGCCTCGCCATCGACACAAACAGCCGTCCGCGTGAGCCTGTACCTGCTCTTCACGGCCCTACTTGGCGGGATCGTCCTGGTCTTCGACTATGCCCGGGTGCGAGCCGTCGTGGAAGATCGCCGCAGCGCCATGGGGGCGGTGCTGGCAGGCTGGCGATTCGTGCGTAGGCGCCCATTGATGTGTGTCGGGTTGTTCGCTGCCAACAGTCTCGTGCTCCTGGCAGCAGTGGCCGCCGCGCCGGTCGTGACATCGGGATCGAGTGCAGGCTGGCTGATCGCAGCCCTGGTGGGCTTGGGCGCCCGGACCGCGGCCCGGCTGTTCTGCTACGCGACTGAAATCGGGTACTTCCAAAGCCAGTTGGCGCACGCCGGCTACCTCGCCGCCCCCATCACGACGTGGCCCGAGTCACCGGCCGCCGAAGCACTTGCGCGATTGGGCTAAGCCGTGGTCGCTTTACTACTGACGGTCGTCATCGGGTTGTTCCTCACTATCGTGTTGCCGCTGGTTTCGCTCGCCCGCGCCGCAGCGACCCGAGACGCGGTCGCCGGACTGGAGCGCCGACTCGCAGCCCTTGAAGCGCGGCTGCGCGACACACCCGACACCGCTCGCACCGATGCGCCGGTTCCCCCACACGGCGTCAGTCCGGCCGGACCGCCGTCGGCGTCGGGATCCGCGCCATCCGAGGTGCACGCCCCGCCCTACGCTCCACCCACACACGACACCGCCCGTGGTCCAGCGGCAGGAACGGTCGCCGCGCGACTCGAAACCCGCATCGGCACCCGGTGGATGCTGTATGTCGGAGTGGCGGCCCTGGTCATTGGGGTCGGGTTGTTGATTCGGTACGCCTTCGCAAATCAGTGGATCACGGAGCCGCTCAGAGTCGCCTTCGGCGGCCTCGCTGGGTTGCTGGTCTTTCTCACCGGGCGGCGGGCCGTCGCGGCCGGGCACCGGCGGTTCGGCACGACGCTCGTCGGAGGCAGTATCGCGATCTGGTATCTCGCGGTGCACGCGGCCGTGAATCTGTACAGCCTGCTGGGCCAGGGCGCCGGATTCGGGCTCCTCGTGACGGTCACGGCGTTGGCCGCAGTACAGGCGGACCGGCTGCGGTCTCAACCGTTGGCCACGGTAGCGGTGCTGGGCGGATTCGGCGCGCCGTTCCTGGTCGGAGGCGACGCGGCAACCTACGTCAGCCTCCTCAGTTATACCGCGCTTCTACTGGGCGCTATCGTCTTCCTCGCGCACCGCTGCGACTGGCCAGCGATCTACCTGCTGAGCTTTGTGCTCACCGGGCTGACGGTGCCGATCTGGCATGCCCAATTTTTTGAATCCGACGCATACCTGACGGCGGAGCTGTTCTTGACCCTCTATGCGGCACTGTTCCTGTGGGTGCAACAGGGCATGCGCCGGTCGTCGCACCCGTACGCCAGGTGGGTCCGACTGGTCCTGTGGACGACCCCAGCCTGGTATCACGTCGCGTCGTTGTGGGTCCTGACCCCGCACCGGCTCGCCTTCCTCGTCTATCTGATTGTCGGCACCGGCGTTGGTGTGGTCTTCGCGGTCCGCCGCGATGGCACGTGGTCGCGTCTCGTGTTGTGGGTTGCGGTGGCGATCCCGCTGTTCGCGTGGGCGGACAGCCAACCGGATCCATCCTGGCTTGTGCCGGCCGCGCTGAGCTGGCTGGCCATCGCAGCCATGCACGTCGCCGGCCAGGTCGAGCTCATCCGACGGGTCCGTACCCGTTTGGCCGCAGCCGACGTCCTGCTCGTACCGGTGACCGGTCTCGGCCTCTGTGCCGGTCTGTACGCGGTGCTGGCGCCGTCCCGGTACGCGCTCGCGGCGCCGGTTGCGGCCGCACTGGCTGCCGCCTATGCGGGGTTGACCACCGTGCTGCGGAGGCTCGACCCACGAGCCGCGAGACACGCCCTCAGCGTGACCGCAGCGCTGGCCCTGGCCGCCGTCGCCATCTGGTTCGATGGGCGCTGGGGTTCGGTGCTTCTGGCCGCGCAGGGCGTCGGCATGGTCTGGATCGGGCTGCATGAGCAGCGCAGCTGGGTCCGCGCGGTCGGTGCGCTGCTCCTCGGTGCCGCCACCGTGGATCTGCTCGCGCAGCAACTCGGACCAGTGCCGGCCCCCTACAGCGTCATGCTGAACCAACGCGCGCTGCTCGGGTTTTTCGTGGTGGGTGCGCTCAGCGCGGTAGCCTGGCTTCATGCCCGCTCCGATGCCGGCAGCGCGTACCCGACCGCGCTGGCGGCGGCCGTTGTGAGCGCGAACCTGGTGATGCTCGTGACCCTCTCCACCGAGATCTACGCCTTCTGGCACGTCCGAGCCACCGACTTCCGAGGCGCACGCTCGGAATTCATACGGCATCTGATGTTGTCGGCGACCTGGGGCGCCTACGCCGCCGCGCTGACGGCGGCCGGATTCAAGCGCGGCTATGCGCCCATCCGGTATCTCGCCATTGGCATCTTCAGCGTGACGGTGATCAAGGTCTTCACGGTCGACTTTTCGCAGCTCGACTCCCTCTACCGGATCCTCAGCAGCCTGGCGCTCGGTCTGCTGCTCGTCGGGGCCTCGTATCTCTATCAGCGCCAGGGCGCATCGACGCCACCGCCCGGGAGCGGGCCCTAGCCGCCCACGGGTCGCATGGCTATCGTCCATCGCCTGCTCGCACCGGTCGTCGAGGTTCGTCAGGAGGAGAGCGGCACCCTCCTGCTCATGTTCCTGTACTCGTTCCTGGCGATGACCGCCTACAACATCCTGAAACCGCTTGCGGCCGGGGTGTTCATCGGGGCCTTCGGCGCCGACAATCTGCCGTTCATGATCCTCGTGGCTGGCCCGCTCATCGCGGGCATCATGCAGGTCTATACCGCCGGGATCGCTCGGCTCCCGAACCGCTGGGTCATCCAGATTACGCAGCTTGTGGTCGTCGCGCTGCTGGTCGGGTACTCGGTGCTGTTCCGGACGGGGGTCAACCCGCTATCTGCGACCAGCCTGTATCTGTTCCGCCTGATCCTCGGAGTGTTGCTGCTCAGCCAGTTCTGGACGCTCGCCAACGACATCTACGACCCACGGGAGGCCAAACGGTTCTTCGGCTTCATCGGGGGCGGGGGCGCGCTGGGTGGACTGGCCGCGTCGTTTCTGGTGCAACAAGCCGTGGATCAGGTTGGGCTGAGCAACCTGCTCCTCGTGAGCGCGGGGGTCGTCGCCTGCTGTCTGGTGATCGTGACCACGGTGCTGACGCGTTCCAAGGATGTGGGGCTCAAGGACATCACGTCGGCCGGTGCGAAGAAGGGCGTGGCCTGGAATGAGTCCTGGACCATGCTCCGTCAGTCACCGCATCTGCAGGTCATCGCCGGCGTCATCGCGTTGGCCGCGATGGGCGCGGCGCTGGTCGAGCAACAACTGGGCATGGCGGTGGAAGAGTTCGTGGGAGAGGGCGCGGGAGCCGACGCACGCATCGCCGAACTGCTCGCGACGGTGCAGCTCTTCACGTCGACGATCAGTTTCATCGTCCAAATCTGGCTCACCGCCCGCATTCACCGTTATCTGGGGATCGGCGTGGCACTGCTCCTGCTCCCGATCGGCCTGGGCGGCACCGCTATCGCCATGCTGCTGAGCCAGCAGCTCTGGTCTGCGATGCTGGCCAAGACCGTCGACACCTCGCTGCGCTACTCGATCGACAAGACAAGTCGCGAGATCTTGTTCATGCCGCTGCCGAGCGAGCTGAAATATCAGGCGAAACCGTTCGTCGATGTCACGGTGGATGGCCTCGCCAAGTCAGCGGTCAATATCTTGATTCTGGTGCTGGTCCAGCCGTGGGGGCTCGCGCTCGGTTGGCCGTCCCTGAGCGTGGCCAGTTTGATTCTGTTGGTCGGCTGGATCTACATGTCGATCCAGGCCCGGACTGGCTATCTGGAGGCGTTCCAACGCAGTATCGAGCAACGCGCCGTCAAACCCGCTGAAGTGCGGCTGGATGTGGCGGACCTGTCTACCGTGGAAACGTTGGTGGAGGAGCTGGCGCATCCTGAAGAAGGCCGCGTCCTGTACGCCATCGACATGCTCGAGTCGCTCGACAAACGGAACTTGGTCACGCCGCTGCTGCTGCACCATGCGTCGGCCGCCGTCCGAGAACGGGCGTTGTCGGCCATCGGATCGGCTCGGCCGGAGATCGCGCGGCGGTGGGCGACGGTCATCCAAGGGATGATTTCCGATGACAGCCCAGACGTCCGGGCCGCCGCGATCGGCGCCCTGGCCAAGGTGAACGACCAGGACGCGTCGGCGTACGCGCGCACGCTGTTGGCGGACACGGACCCCCGGATCGTGGCCACGGCCGCCGTCGTGTTGTCACAAAGCGGCGATGCCGCCGACCAAGAGTCGGCCGACCACGCCCTCTCAGCACTGGCCGCCGCCGCGGGCCAGAGCGACCCTCGCGCGAGACGCGACCTCGCGGCCGCGATCGGCCAGGTGGGCAACGCGGACTGCCGTCATATCTTGATCCCGCTGCTGCACGACGCCGACCCCTCGGTTGCGGCGGAAGCCATGCGCAGCGTACGCGCGCTGCCAGCAACCGACAACCTCTTTGCCCCGACGCTGATCTCACTCCTCGGACACCGGCAGCTCAAGAGCGGTGCGCGTGAAGCCCTGGTGGGCTACGGTGAGCCGGCGGTCGCGATGCTCGGCCACTTCCTGAGCGATGCCGGCGAAGACATCTGGGTCCGTCGGCACATCCCGGCCACGCTCGCGCGCATCCCCCGTCAAGCTTCGATGGACCTCTTGATTGCGGGGCTGGACCAACCGGACGGCTTCCTCCGCTACAAGGTGCTGAGCGCCATCCAGAAGCTCAGTCGGGCCAGTCCCGAACTGACATTCAAGCCGGAGCCGCTCGAGGGTCTGGCCCTCAGGGAGAGCCGGGCCTACTGCACCGCGCTCACGCTGCACTACAACCTGTTTGTCCGCGAGGGCCTCCCGACCAGCTCGACGCTGGCCCTGACGCTGACCCAGAAGCTTCGCCGCAATGTCGACCGCATCTATCGCCTGCTCGGGCTGCTGTATCCCTGGAAAGACGTCGCGGCCGCGCGGTGGGCGATCGAACGGGGCAGCCCGCGGGCGCGCGCGAGCGCGTTCGAATACCTGGACACTATCCTCACCGCCCAGCTTCGGAGTCGGTTGATGCCGGTGCTCGAGGACATGCCGCTTGGCGAGAAGGTGCGTCGTGCGAATCTGATCCTCAGCACACGCCCACGCAACGTCGAAGAGACGTTGCTCCAATTGATCAACGACGATGATCCGGTTGTCGCCGCCGCGGCGATCGACCTGATTCGCGAGCAGCGGCTCTGGAGCCTGTCCGACGATATCGACTTCGTGCTGGAGCATCGCGACCCGACGGACTGGTATGTCTTCGAAGCCGCATCCTGGACACTGGCGTCCCAACACCTGACGAGTGAACGCCGCCGTGAGCTGTGGCTCGAGCCCCTGCCGGCCGTAGCCCTGGTCGATCGGCTACGCGGCCTGCCGATGTTCGCCTCGGTCAGCATCGACGAACTCTTTCGAATTGCGGGAACCGGTCAACAGACGCGGCACGAGACCGCCACCACCCTGCTCCACGAAGGCGCGGTGCCGGACGCGCTCTACGTCCTGTTGGACGGCCGGGTCGTCTCGACGACGCGCCACCGGGAACCGCGCGACATCTCACCCCCGGTCACGCTGGGGTTCGACGAACTCCTCAAGGGCAACCTGATGGCCCACACGGTCAAGACGCTCGAGCCCTGCGTCACGCTGCGACTCTCAGTCGACCAGATGGTTACCTTGTTGGCAGACGACCTCGACCTGGTCCAGGGCTTGTTCCGCACGCTGGCGGGCCGCGGCATGACGGACGGACGGGCGATTCTCGAGGGGCATCTCGACGGTGCGCTCGTCGGCCCCGGCCGAGAACCGCTCACACCGATTCAAAGAGCGCTGGCCATGCAGCGGGTGCCCGTGTTCTCGCGGCTGAGCGCGACCGAAATGCGCCATCTCGCTGGTATCGCGCACCAGGTCGACCTGTCGCCGGACGCGATTGTCTCGGGTGAGGCCGACCCCCCGGTGGTGTGGGTGGTGCTCTCGGGCACCCTCGCGGTCGAAACGCCCGGCAACAGTGACCCGCCATGGCTGGCGCAACCTGGCGATGTGGTCGAGCTACTGGAAGTTCTGGCCGGCCAGGCCGGTGATACGGGGCGTGAGCCGCGCCAGCTCCGTGTCCTGCAGGCAGGCGCCGCCTTGCGTATCGACCGTGAGGACCTCTACGACCTGCTCGGCCAGCGACCAGATCTGCTGCAGCAGATCTTCACCGCTTTGTTCGGCGAACGCCCGCGCTAGTGCAGCGGCCTCGAGGTCAGGCCCCGATCGACGCCCGGCTCTCGGACCGACGCCAATGTGATACAAACAGTGGAGCAACCCGACAAGGAGAAGCTATGCCGCGTTACGCCACCGTGGCCATACGAGCCGCCCTGTTCGCTGGTACGCTAAGCCTCCCGGCTGGCTCCGTGCTGGCGCAGGTCGCCGCGCCACTCGCTGAGGAGATCCGTGAGGCGTTGCGCAAAGAGCGGTCGCTTCAGCGCCTCGACGTCGCCGTGACCGGTTCCGAGGTCACGCTCACGGGGGCGCTCGACTCGTTCTGGCAGAAGAGCGAGGCGATCCGGCGCGCGCTCGATGTGGATGGCGT
Source organism: Acidobacteriota bacterium (assembly GCA_005778315.1). Classification (GTDB taxonomy): domain Bacteria; phylum Acidobacteriota; class Vicinamibacteria; order Vicinamibacterales; family UBA8438; genus UBA8438. The sequence continues at coordinate 3,833 of SXOW01000145.1, read as the reverse complement.
CGAAACGGTCGCCACCGACATAGAGCTCCCGTCCGCTGAAAGCGACGACGACCTCGCCGAGGAGGTCGCCAAGGCGGTACAGAACTATCCGCACTACTCGCTCTACGACCATCTCGACGGGGCTGTGGACAAGGGTACCGTGTCGCTCTGGGGACGGGTCACCCCGGACCGGGATAAGGCTGGAGAGCTGTTCGAGCGAGTGGCGAAAATCCCTGGCGTGCAGGACGTGCGGAGCGAGATCCAGACCATGACTCCCTCCTCGGAAGACACCAACCTACGGCGCAGCCTGGCCATGTCCATCTTCGGGAATACCCATTTCGAGCAATTCCGGAACGCACGTCACCCTCCGTTTCACATCATCGTGGAGCGCTCGTCGGTCACGCTGGTCGGCTGGGTCCAGGGCGAGATCGAGCGGCGCGTAATGGAACAGATCGCCCGCACGACCGAGGGCGTGCTGCGAGTCGACAACCAGCTGCAGACCATCCGGTAGACGGATGCCTGCACCGGGCATGTGGTTCCCCCCCGGTGCGAGCAGCTAGCGGACGATGCCGACCAGCTCAAACCGGTCACCGTCCGGGCGCAGGTAGACCCGAACCGGGGTGTCCCACGCGGGGAAGTCAGGATGCAGGGACCGGATCTCCGCCATCAGGTAGGAGTCGCCGCCCAGCGGCGGGTCAGCGGGGAGCGAGAGCACGGTGCTGGTACCGGTCGCCGGCGCAGAAAGCCCCAAGACACCGTCGGCGCCGTTCACGTAGATCGACCAGGCGGTCTGGTAGCGGGTGCCTGAAGCGGCAAAGCCATAGCGCTCAGCCAAATTCACGAATTCCAGCCCTGCGCCGGTCAGCGCAAATTCATCGAGCGGATTGATCCGCCCCATGGCGTAGCGACCGCTCTTCTGCTGCCGCTCCACCAGGACCTGATGAAAGTACCGCTCGGCGTCAGGGTCGCTGTACTCGCCGGTCTGCACGAGGGCCAACAGCTCCTCTGCGGTGAAGCGCATCAGAATCTTGGCGGCCCAGAACGCATCGCGGTCGGTCATGCGCACGAACGCAGGGTTCGGGTAGTCGTTCTTCCAGGCCGCTGGATCGAAGGCAACGGATTCCCACCGCCCAACAGACTGATACGTGGGAAACTCCGGCCATTCGACCGAGCGATACGCGGGCGCCCGCAGACCCAATCCGAGGAAGTTGCGTTTCACCTCGGCCATGTCGAGCCAGTACTGAAAACTCAGGTTCGCAAGCTGTATCTCGACACTGCCACTCCCAAACGTCGACCCGAAGTCCAGGAGGTGGTGGCGAATATGCCGACTCCCGTCAACGTCCACCCAGCTGTCCTGGGTGTTCTGCGCCCGTGTATCGTCGTGGTTGGTCCACGCCGCGAACAACCGGAGGCCGCGCAGCTCACGCCGATGTTCGTGCGGGATCACATCGTTCGGATCGTCGGAGCGGGTACCGTAGTAGCGAAAGGGTCCGAGCGGCTGGCCGTCGAGATACTTGCTTGCGGTGACGCGGAGCCTGCCATCGGCAAGCCGGGGCACGCCCCGGAGCACGCGCGCCAGCCGTTCGGCTGTCAACTCACGTTCGTCTCCGAACTGGTCCTCCAGCGTCGTGCCCGCGTCAATCACAAAGTTGTCTGGACGCACCCGGACGATGTGGTTCTGCGGCGTGTGATAGCCGATGGCGTAGAACAGCTTGGTCGCGATCACTTCGGCCGCGGACGCAAGCTCCGGCACCTCGACGGGGTCGAATTTGATGATGTATCGGTCGCCGACATCGTCGATGATCTGAAATCCCGGCGTCAGCCCCTGGCTCTTGCTCCGGAACACCCGCCACGGCGCATTCGGGTTCGGACCGTCCGTCGTGTTCGGACCGCGCGTCAACTCTTCGAGCGTCAGCCGGCGGACGCCATGTCGATTGACGAACCAGTTCCCGTCCGGCACCTCGTCGAGAGTGTTGACGTTCTGCGCCTCGCCGCCGCCTTCCCCGGTGTCCGCGAGGATGTGCCCAAAGCGATCAAAGAGGTCGCTCAGTTCCAGCTCGGCCGGCTCGGTGGTCACATCCAGCAGGTCCGTGTCGGCCAGGATCGGATCGTCGGGATAGAACGGGGGTCCCTGTGCAAGCCCGACCGCAGGCGAGAAGGCGAGTGCCAGACCGGCCACCACCACCCGCCACGCCGAGACCGCGTGTGCGACACGGCGTGCGCCGCGAACCTGCTGACGTTGGCCGGTGTTACGCATCCGCCGTGCGCAGCTGGTTGTCAAAACGACGGCCCCCCTCCGATATGTACCTTGATCGCTTCACGGCTCCGAGCAAGGTCGAACCGAATGACCGTGCCGCCGGGACCATGGCCGCGCAGACCAAACCCGACCGCGGTCTCCAGATTATGCAGGTCGAGCTCCGTCGACTCGGAGAACACCTTGCCCGCGTCGGCGAACACCGCGAAATCGAGGTAAGTCCACAGTTCCCAGCGATACTCGGCGCTCAGCAGCAACGTACGGGCATCGCGGAACCGAAACTCCCGAAACCCGCGGATCGTGCTGCCCCCTCCGAGCGTCTCCATCAGATAAAACGGCACTTCACTACCGGCGTCGGCCACCGACCGCGATGTCCGAGCCCGTAGCGCGAGCACTCGGCTCCGCACGCCCAGCGGCACATGCACCTGCACCTCGGCTGCGACGCGGTTGAAGGTGAATCGGCTCGCATCTCGGTCGTTGTACTGGGCCAGCTCGCCGCGGAGCACCACGCCAGCCTCCGGGACCGTGGTATCCCGTAGGTCGAGCTCCACGCTGCCGCCATAGTGGAGATAGTCGGTCGTCGTCTCGAAGCCGGGCACACCAGCCGGGTCGAACAACTCCTCGAGAGACCGGCCAAATAAACCCTCCTCGGCCTCGGCGCGGAGCCAGCCCGCGTGGGCGTCGAGTGTCACGAACCGGCCCAGCTGAGCCCCCACGCCGGCGTCCACCGCGCGTTCGAGCAGCTGATACGTGGACCGATCTCTGGATCGTGTGTCACCACCCAGGCCAAAAAAACGGAGACCGCGGTAGTCACTGTTCCGGAAGGTCACGCGCCCGCGCACCGGCGTCGCGCGTCCAGCCGCCGGGAACCGCACGGCGGCGTCGTAGGACGAAAACAGACGCGTGGAGATGCGCGCGGAGGCGTCGAACTCGAACGCCTCGTCGTCGAGACCGTTGTGATAGCCAAGACCGCCGACGAGTCCAGAACCGGAGGGCATGCCTCCGATGACCGGGACAAACTGCCGCCATCCGCGCTGGAAGATGTTCGCCGGAAAGTTCATCGCCTCGAAACCCAACACGCGGGATTCGGCGTCCGACATGACGTAGGGCTCGAGCGTCTCAGCCTTCGCTTCCCGCTTCCGGCGAAGCACCTCCGCGCGGGTCGCCGGCGGTGCCTGGCGGTCCTGAGCGACCGTGGTCTCGGCGGCGCCTTGCGCGATGGCCGGCCCAGGCCATCGGGCGCACGCCAGCAACCCCGCAAGGGTCCAGCCAGCGACGAATCGCCTGCTCGATCTCATACCTTCCGTTCCGGTGCCCGGCATCGACCCCGTTCGCCATCGTTCGCCATCGCTGCGACCGGTCATACCTCCGGAGGTTGCAAGAGAGGGGGTTCCGGTTTCGTCGCGACTCAGCTGGCGAAGCTGGGCAGGTTGTAGAAAGCCGCCGTCCCCGGATACCTGGCTCTCGCCCCGAGCCGCCGCTCGATACGCAGCAGCTGGTTGTATTTTGCCGTCCGATCGGTGCGGCACAGGGACCCCGTCTTGATTTGTCCCGCGTTGGTCGCAACCGCGACGTCCGCGATCGTCGTGTCCTCGGTTTC
>SXOW01000144.1 GCA_005778315.1 Acidobacteriota bacterium | reverse complement strand
GCGTAAGGTGCAGACCGAGTTGACCGGGCGCGTACGCGAGCTCCGTGGACTCGTCGAGTGGAAACAGTGGGCAAACCTGACCGTGCAGGCCGCGCTCTGTCAGCGACTTGAAGGCTTGCAGGCGGTCGAAGACGACGGCACCGTCCGCAAGGAATACGGTGAGATCATGCTCGGGTGGCGTCAGGCCAGTGAAGTCCAACCGGGCGAAGGCGACGATATTTGGAAACGCTTCAAGCTGGCACATGACGCGATACAGCCCCGCGTCGAGGCGGATCTGGCCAAGCAGAACGCTGCGCGCCAGGAGAGTCTGGCTCACAAGCTGGCGCTGTGCGAAGAAGCGGAGCGGTTGGCCGAGTCCAGGGACTGGGTGGCCACCGCGCAGCGGCTCACGGCGATGCAAGGCGAGTGGAAACGGGTGGGGCCAGCCACGCGGAAACAGGAGCGCGAGGTCTGGAATCGTTTCCGAGCCGCGTGCGGAACATTCTTCGCGCGTCGACGCGACGATCTGGTCGAACGCAAGCAGGTGTGGTCCAAGAACGGCGCGCTCAAGGAGGCGCTGTGCGAGAAGGCCGAGGCGCTGGCGGACGAGCCCGACCTGCCCGCAGCCAAAGACGTGGTCCGGCAGCTCCAGAAGGACTGGAAGGCCGTAGGTCCGGTTCGGCGTGCACGGTCCGAGGCGCTCTGGACCCGTTTCCGCGCTGCGTGCGACCAGGTGTTCAACCGCTCGCAGCAGGCGAGCGCGGCTGAGTCGCAAGAGAAGATCGCCGCACGGACTGCGGTGTGTGCACGACTCGACGCCCTGGTGCCCAGCGCCGATGCCGCGCCGGACGCGGTGCCGGAGGGGCTGGCCGACCAGGTGGCGGCGATCAGGGCGGAATGGCATCAACTGGCTCCCGTGCCCGGCCCGCAGGCACTGGAGCTGGCGAAACGCTTCGAGGCGTCGCTCGCCAGCCTCCTGGAAAGAGTCCCGGCCGCCTTCGCCGGAACGGATCTGGATCCCGCACGCAACCACGGCGCGCTGGAGCGCCTGTGCGAGCGCGTCGAGGCGCTGCTGGACGACTCGGCGACGTCTCCCGTCGCGGACGGTCGGTCTCCGGCTGAGGTATTGGCCGCCCGATTGCGAGAAGCGCTGGCCACCAATACCATGGGGGCGCGGGTGGACCCGGCGGTGCAACGACGGGCCAACATCGATGAGGTCAAACGCATTCAGACCGAACGGCAAGGCCTGGGGGTCGTGCTCGGAGAGTCCGGCCGGCGGCTGTCGAACCGGTTTCGCGCCGCGTGCGATCGTTTCTTTCAAACGAACCCCGCACCGGCCGCTCGGACACCGCCATCCCGAGACGGCGGCCACCGGCCGCCCCGTTCGAAGAAACGGACTGAGTCAGGCCGGCCCTGACGCCGCGCGCGGGCACGGTTGCCTCATGCATGCGTTTCATCCGCTGATCGCCGATTGGTTTGAAGGCCGATTCGGCACCCCGACCCCCCCGCAGCTCGAGGCGTGGCCCCGTATCGCGGCTGGTGATGATGTGCTCATCTCGGCCCCCACCGGGTCGGGCAAGACGCTGGCGGCATTCCTCATCTGTCTCGACCGGCTAGCCGTAGCCGGACTGGCAGGGGCGCTCGACAACCAGGTCGATGTCGTCTATGTCTCTCCGCTCAAGGCGCTGAGCAACGATGTCGGGCGCAATCTCGATACCCCGTTGGCCGAACTCGAAGCCTTGGCGGCCGAGCGCGGCTGGCCAGCCCTCGGCATCCGGACCGGGGTCCGCACCGGCGATACACCCGCGTCCGAGCGCGCTCGCATGGTGCGGCGGCCACCGCATATCCTCGTCACCACCCCGGAGTCGCTGTACATCCTGCTGACCGCCGAGCGGAGCCGTGCGGTACTGGCTCGCACCAGCACGGTCATCGTTGACGAAATTCACGCGGTCGTGGGCGACAAACGCGGAGCGCACCTCGCGTTGACGCTGGCCCGCCTCGACGCACTCGTGACGAGGTCCGGCGCAAGACGTCCTCAGCGTATCGGTCTGTCGGCCACGGTGCGTCCCATCGAGGACGTTGCGCGGTTCCTGCGTGGAAACCACGACGAGCCACAAGCCCCGCCCCTCACGATCGTGGACTCGGGTCATCGACGCCCGATCGACCTCGCGGTCGAAGTGCCTCGCGATGAGTTGGGCGTTGTCGCCACCAACGAGATGTGGGAGGAGATCTACGACCGGCTGGCAGTGTTCGCGCACACGCACCGCACCACGCTCGTATTCGTCAACACCCGTCGGCTCTGCGAACGTGTGGCGCACCATCTGGCCGAGCGGCTCGGTGAGACGGCCGTGCTGGCGCACCACGGCAGCCTGGCGCGACACCTCCGGCAAACCGCGGAGGCTGAGCTGAAAGCCGGTCGCCTGCGGGTCGTGGTGGCTACGGCATCGCTCGAACTGGGTATCGACATTGGTACGGTGGACCTGGTGTGCCAGGTCGGGTCGCCGCGGTCGATCGCGGTGACCCTGCAGCGGGTGGGCCGATCCGGCCACCACGTTGGCACGGCCGACGATCCGCACACACCAAAGGGGCGCCTGTTTGCCACGACCCGGGACGAGCTGATCGAGTGCGCCGCGCTGGTGCGCGCGATTCGCCGCGGTCGGCTCGATCGGTTGGAGATACCGGCGTGGCCGATCGACGTCTTGGCCCAGCAGCTCGTGGCCACCTGTGCGGCCGACTCCGAGCCATGGGCGGTTGACGACCTGTTCGCGCTGGCGCGGCGTGCGTGTCCGTATGCCACCTTGCCCCGGACCGCGTTCGAGGCCATTGTCGACATGCTGGCGGACGGGATCACGACGTCGCGTGGCCGTTACGGAGCGTATCTACACCGCGACCGCGTCAACGGCACCGTTCGCGGCCGGCGGGGTGCGCGGTTGGCGGCAATCACCGGAGGCGGGGCTATTCCCGACAACGCGCACTACCTGGTCGTCGCCGAGCCCGAGCAGACGACAGTGGGGACGCTCGACGAGGACTTCGCGATCGAGAGCATGGCGGGCGATATCTTCCTCCTCGGGACCACGTCGTGGCGGATTCGACGCGTGGAGTCTGGTCGTGTCCGAGTCGAAGATGCCCACGGGGCGGCACCATCGCTGCCGTTCTGGCGAGGTGAGGCACCGGGCCGCACCAGGGAGCTTTCTGAAGAGATCTCGGGTCTCCGAGAGGACATGGCGACAGGGCCGGTCGAGGCGACCGTGCACCGGATCCAGGAGGAGTGCGGCGTCGATCGCGCTGGCGCCGAGCAGGCCGTCGCGTATGTCCGTGCCGGCGTCGCCAGCCTCGGGGCGCTGCCGTCCCTGACCTGCGTGGTCGCCGAGCGGTTCTTCGATGAGGGCGGGGGCATGCAGCTCATCCTGCACGCGCCGTTCGGCGCCCGCGTCAACCGAGCCTGGGGGCTCGCGCTCCGGAAGCGCTTCTGCCGCTCGTTCAACTTCGAGCTCCAGGCTGCGGCCACAGACAACGGTATCGTCATCTCTCTGGCTGAGCAGCACAGTTTTCCGCTCGACGTCATCTTCCAGTTTCTCAACCGGGAGTCAGTGGAGGAGGTGCTGAGCCAGGCGATGTTGCCGTCGCCGATGTTCAGCTCGCGCTGGCGCTGGAATGCGTCACGGGCGCTCGCCGTGCCGCGGTTCTCAGGCGGGCGGAAGGTGCCACCCCCAATTCAGCGGATGCGCTCGGACGATCTGCTGGCGTCGGTGTTCCCCGATCAGGTCGCGTGCCAGGAGAACCTGACCGGCGAGATTCGGATTCCGGACCACCCGCTCGTAAACGAGACGGTGCGCGACTGTCTGCACGAGGCGATGGACCTGCCGGGGCTGCAGGCCGTGCTCGCCGATGTCGAGCGTGGGACTATCAAGACACGAGTCATAGACACGGCGGAGCCGTCGCCCTTCAGTCACGAGATTCTGAACGCGAACCCGTATGCCTTTCTCGATGATGCGCCTCTGGAGGAACGGCGAGCGAGAGCCGTACAGCTGCGACGGACGCTCGGCAGCGACCTGGCGAGATCGGCGCGCTCGACCCGGTCGCCATCGCTACGGTGGCCGAGGAGTGCTGGCCCGTGGTGCGCGACGCCGATGAGCTGCACGACGCGTTGCTGACACTGGTGGCTGTCCCCCCGCAATCGGAGTGGATGGTCTGGTTTGGGGCGCTGGTGAGGCAGCGACGGGCCGGCGTGCTCACCGTGGGCGCCACCACGCTCTGGGTGCCGACCGAACGGCTCTCGCTCGTGCGATGCGTGTATGCCGGCGCGACGGTGGTGCCGGACTTGCCAGGCGTTCCCCAGGCACCAGTGGTCGGCCCCGAGGCCGCGGCGACGGAGCTGGTGCGAGGGTGGTTGGAGTCGACCGGCCCGACTCGGGCGGGCGCGCTGGCGGCCCGGTTAGCCGTCCCTCGTGCCCTCGTAGACACTGCGCTGGCGCACCTCGAGGGCGAGGGACAGATCCTGCGCGGTCACTTTACGGCGGCCGACGCCGAGGCTGCCACCGACGAGGCCAGCGACGGCGGCCATGAGTGGTGCAACCGGCGGGTGCTGTCGCGTATTCATCGCTTGACGCTTGGTCACTTGCGTCGCGACATCGAGCCCGTGTCATCGGCCGATTTCGTACGTTTCCTGCACCGCTGGCAGCATCTCGCGCCGGGTACGGCGCTGCACGGCGCCGATGGCCTGCTGCAGGTTCTGAAGCAGCTGCAGGGATACGAAATGTCCGGGGCGGCGATTGAGCGCGACGTGCTGGCACGGCGGGTGGCGAACTACGACCCGGAGATGCTCGACCGGCTGTGTCTGTCCGGCGAGGTGATGTGGGGGCGCTTGTCGCCTCACCCCGCGTTCGAGTCGCCGACCGCGATATCGGCGGACGCCGGGGCGACGAGCCAGGTGCGCCCGAAGCGAGTCCGTCCCACCCGGACGGCACCGGTCGCGGTGTTTCTTCGCGAGGATGCCGACTGGCTGCTGCGGTGCGCTGGCCGCGTCGAAGCCGACCGCGAGGCTGTCGCGTTGTCGCATCCGGCCCGTGACGTGCGTGCAGCGCTCACCAGTCGCGGCGCATCGTTTCTGGCCGAACTGGTGCAGGCCACCGGTCGGCTGACAAGTGAGGTCGAAGACGGGTTGTGGGAGCTGGTGGCGGCTGGAGTGGTCAGCGCAGATGGGTTCGACAATCTGCGAGCCCTGGTGGACCCGAAGCGGCGGCGCGGCGAGGGCCGGGGACGGTCTACGCGGCCCCGTCACGCGGCGGGCCGCTGGGCGCTCCTCGCGTCCGCCCCGCCGCGGGTGCTGGAACCACGCGACGCCGTGACGGGTTCGGCCACCGATGCCACCGTCCCGCCGGCGTCCGACCGGCTCCGGGAGACAGCGGTCTCGAAGTTCGCGGCCCAGCTGCTCGCGCGATGGGGCGTCGTGTTCCGAGATTTGGTCGCGCGGGAAACGTTGGCGCCGACCTGGCGGGAGTTGTTGGGGGCGCTGCGGCGGATGGAGGCGCGCGGGGAGATTCGTGGCGGCCGGTTCGTGGCGGGGTTCGTGGGAGAGCAGTTTGCGCGACCGGAAGCAGTCGATCTGCTGCGTCACGTCCGGCGCGACGAGGCGGCGCACGCGTCCGTTGTGGTGCCCGCGTCTGACCCGCTGAACTTGATGGGGATCGTGCTGCCGGGACCACGGGTCAGCCCGCTGTCGGGCGGCCTCGTCGACGTGCTGCCGGCCCGGGACGCGCGCGGAGTCGGCCCTCAGGCCTCCCGCCTTGTGGCGCACTCCGCGTGAGGTGGGGCGCGCGCAAGGGCGACGGTCGGGTACAGTGACACGATGATGCCTATGACCAGGTGCCTCCGTCGTGCGGGATTCCTGACTGCCGGTCTCGTCTGGCTGGCGGGGTGTGGACCGGACCCCGTGTCGGCGCCATCGTCGATCCGGGCCAACGTGGAGATCCTGGCCTCAGACGCCTTCGAAGGCCGGCTCACAGGGACCGATGGTATCCGCGCTGCGGCAGACCACATCGTGGCGGAGCTCGCCGCGCTGGGCGCCGAGCCGCTACCGACGACCGACGACTACCGACTCCCGTTCGAGTTCACCGGAAGCACCAGCGATGGTGGCACCCGCCTGCGCCTCGAGGGTGGCGATGGCATGGAATGGAGCGATGTCGACAACGTGCGCGCGCTGTCGTTTTCAGAATCCGCGGAGGTGAGCGGCCCCGTGG
>SXOW01000143.1 GCA_005778315.1 Acidobacteriota bacterium | reverse complement strand
CAGCGCCAGCGCCACCGCCGATCCACCAACGCTCCGTATTCTTGTGGCGACCATTCGTTCTCCGCGATGACGGCCGGTGGGGAAAATCTTTCGCGCGCTGGGTTTTTCCAGCGCACACCCCGCACACAAGCCAAGTTGGACGTACCCGCTGAGGGCAGCGTGCAAGAGCGAGGCCATGACCCCCTGGGCGGCGGTCGAGAACGAGATCTCTTTTCGGTGGCGCCAGCGGCACGTTCGACGAACTGGCCAGGCCGCAATCAGAGCGGCCTGGCCCGCATCCTTAGCGTGTGCCTTCGACCGCCTGGGTGTTCAGCTTGCGTGCCCCAGCCATGATGCCGGTCATGCCGTAGTTGCCTTCGTGACACGCGTATTCGAACAATGGTCCGTCCGTTCGGCGGAACGGGATGGCGGCGGTCCAGGGCTGTGTGTAGTTGTTCGGGTCCTCTATGGTGAACTCATACATCACGGTGTCGGGATCGAGCCGGGTGAACCGCTCGACAAGTATCGTGTCCTTCGACGAGCCGCTGAAGTTGGTGGCGCGAGAGAAATTCCGCGTCTCGACGATCAGCGAATTCCCTTCGTATCTGGCGCGGGAATCGCCAGACCACTGGCGGATGGTGCCGTGTGGTCGGTCGGTCACCGGGATGACCCGTGTGTTGTGGATGTGCTCGTTGAGGATGGTGACGACACCGGGAGCCTGCAGGATCAACGTATTGTTGTTGTAGGAGCCAGGACGCATCGGGGGGCCGGCGTTGGACCCCATGAGACACCGGTCGCCCAGACTGCGGTCGGTGTAGTGGTCGGCGAACCCGTTGCGAAGGTTCAAGCCGTGGATCTCGTTGTAGGCCCGGAAGTCCTCGGTGTATGGAATGCGGCCGTTCGGCGGATCGACCACGAGCGATGTGCGTTTATCGCTGGTGAGCTCGATTCCGCGCTCATACCAGAACTCGTTGTATGACAGCACGCCGCCCTCGGCGCGGGATTGATAGCCAGCGCTTGGGGCGCCTGTTTCCGGATCGAAGAGGTCGCGATTCAACCGCGTGCGCTCGCTGGCCTCGTACTGGGCGGCCTCCTCGGGGCTCAGCGCCTCCTTGTCCGCCAGGCTGGTCGGCCGCTCCATCGGCGTCAGCGTGCGGAACGTGAAAAGACCGCTGATGTCCGGATACCCGTCGGCGGTGCGCATGGTCGCGGCGGCATCTCCAGATTGGGCAACTGCGGCGGTTGGCATCAACGCTGCCGATGCGGTAATGGCGACGGCGGTGGCCAGGTATCGAATGGTCATCTGCGAATCTTACTGCTCGCTGCTCGCCGGTTCAACGGCCCTGGCGTCTGGCGCCCACGGCTGCTCGCCAACGGGTGAGTGCGGTACCATGATCGCGTGTACGCGTTCTCGCACGATGAGGAGGGCCTTGGTGACGAAGGGGATCTCAAACAGACGCGGGTGGTGGGTCACGGTGTGCGCCGTGAGCGGGTTGCTGCTCACGATGACCACTGGAGCAGAACTGCTGGCGCAGGAGCCTACCGAGGCGGACATCGCCTCCGGCCGTCGGCTCTTTCATCAGAAGGGCGACTGCCAGGCGTGCCACGGGTGGTCAGGGAACGGAGACAAACTCGACAGTCAGGCGCCGGACGGTGCCGATCTGCGGGCCAGCACGCTCGACCGCGAGCAACTCATCTTCGTCATCAAGTGCGGGTTGCCTGGGCGCGAGATGCCCGCGTTCGACCGGATGTCCTACAAGGATGACCGGTGTCTGGGGCGGACCCAGGCCGACCTCGATCGGATGGGACTCGAACTGACTGATCCGGGAGCGACGCTGCAGAATCGAGAGATCGAGCGTCTAGCCGACTTCTTGATGAGCAAGGTGATCGGCAAGGGCGAGATGGACCGCGCCGCCTGCATCGACTTCTGGGGTGAAGACGTCGACGTGTGCGGCGACTTCCGGCAGTAACAGACCTGTGGCGTAGCCCTTCAGGCCTGCGATCGCACGGCTAATGCGATGCGCCACGATGTGGGGGGAGGGAGGGGCGGCGGTGCCCACCGAGCCCCTGACCAACTAATCCAGCGCGAACACGAACAAGTAACTGGACGTTTCGAGGTTGTCGTACTTGACCGGGTGCAGGTGGCGGCCACTGCTCTGGACCGCGACAAACTGCTTCGGTCCGACGGAGTACGTCACGGGGGCGCCCTTCAGCGGAGTTCCCACGTTGAACCGCCACAATTCCTCGAGGGTTTCGTCGTTGTAGGCGATGACCCAGCCGTCCTGGAGCGCGCTGAACACCAACCCGCCCGCCGTCGCTGTAATCCCTGACCGGACTTCGATGTCCGTGACCACTTTGGCTTTCACCTCGTGGTTGTTGGCATCGAAGGCGGTGATGGAGCCGTAGTAGAGATCGCTCGTGTACTCCCGGCGATCACTCGCCTGATTGTCGACGTTGCCGTCCGGACCGGCTGAAGCCACGGCGGCGCCGTTCTGCGAAAAGCAGCCCTCGGTGCCGACCCCATACGCGATCTGCTTGTCGGGGTTGAACGCGAGCGGTTGGTGAGCCACGCCGCCGTGCCAGGTCGGGCAGGCGCGTTTCATGTTGTCCCGGTCGGCGCGCAGCGCGCGGGCTTCGGGGTTGTAGATCTGGACGTCGAGATTGGGGTCGTAGTCCACCGGGCGTCCGGTGACGGGGTCGAGTCCGGCCGTCCAGTTCAGGTCGTTCACATATTTCCCGCCGCGGATGAAGCTGCCGTCGGTGCGGTCGAGGGAATAGAAGAATCCGTTGCGGCCGTAGTGCGACACCACCTTCCGCATCCGTCCGTCAATCTCGGTGTCGTAGATCATGTGCACGCCAACCTCGTCGTAGT
>SXOW01000013.1 GCA_005778315.1 Acidobacteriota bacterium | reverse complement strand
GGCCACTGTCATCCGCGCATTGTGGCCGCCCTCCAACGACAGGCGGCGCGCCTGACGCTCACGTCCCGTGCCTTCCGCAACGACCAACTCGGCCCTTTCTATGAAGAGATCGCCCGCCTCACCGGCTTTCCGCGGGTGCTGCCGATGAACACAGGGGCCGAAGCGGTCGAAACGGCCATCAAGATGGCGCGGAAGTGGGCCTACACCGTCAAGGGCGTCGAACAGGACCAGGCCGAAATTCTGGTCTTTGCCAACAACTTTCACGGGCGCACCACGACAATCGTGGGATTTTCGACCCATGAGCAGTACCGGCGCGGTTTTGGTCCATTCACGCCGGGTTTCCGGTGCCTCCCGTTCGGGGACATCGACGCGGTGCGATCGGCGATCCATCCGAATGTGGCGGCGGTCCTGATCGAACCGATTCAAGGCGAGGCCGGCATCATCGTCCCGCCAGACGGCTATCTCAGCGACCTCGCAGCCACCTGCCGAGAACACGATGTGCTGCTGATGGTGGACGAAATACAGAGTGGCCTCGGACGCACGGGACGGCTCTTCGCGTACGAGCATGAGGGTATCCAGCCGGACGTGGTCATCGTCGGCAAAGCCCTCGGTGGCGGCTGTTATCCGGTGTCGGCGGTGCTGGCTCACGAGAAGCCCATGCAGGTCTTCGGTCCAGGCGACCACGGGTCGACGTTTGGCGGAAACCCGCTCGCCTGCGCGGTCGCTCGGGAAGCGCTGCGGGTCCTCACCGACGAGCGACTGGTGGAGAACTCGGCCACTCTGGGCGCGCGTCTGCTTGACCAGCTTCGCCAGATCAGCAGTCCGAGTCTCCGTGAGGTGCGCGGGCGCGGTCTCTGGGTGGCGCTCGAGCTGCATGCATCGGCCGGCGGTGCCCGTCGCTACTGCGAGGCGCTGCAGGCGCAGGGCCTCCTGTGCAAGGAGACGCACGAGCACGTCATCCGTATCGCGCCGCCTCTCATCATCACCTCGGAAGAAACAGACTGGCTTGTCGAGGTGGTCCGCCGGGTCTTCGCCCAACTCGCCTGATGCGGCCGTCAGCGTAGCGGGACTCTGACGATATGGGTACCGCCGGCCACCTGACCGACCCATAATTCTTCCCCGACCTGAATGGCCGTGGTGCCGAGAATCAGCCGATCGTCGGTCGGATAGCGGAAGATCTCGCGCTGCGTCATGGCGTCCGTGTCCACCCGCGCGACGAACGACACGATGCCCTCGCAGCCGCGTCGAGCGATACAGTCGCCCACCCCGCTCGGCGTGAGGGCGGTGTGGCCGGCCGCCAGCAAGGTGCCGTCGGCCGCCCAGTGGACGTTGTCGACGTTGAATCCCACCCCGACCCGGGTTTGCTGAACCGGTGTCTGCCCGCGCGACAGCCTGATGACGGACTGGCTCGCGTAGCCGGCCACCAGGAACCAGGCCCCATCGGGCGACACTTCAATCCCATTCGGGCCAATGTCCTCGCTCCCGGGCACCCGCACCCAGGGTGCAGTCGCGTGCCACTCCCAGATGTCGCGTGTGCGTGGGCTGGTCGCCGCGAACCCGCCATCGGGCAGCGCCACCACGGCGTTCAGGCCCAGCCCGTCCGGTGCCACCGCGCACCCGACCCAGGTGAGGGTCGGCGTGCTCCCACGCGCGTCCACCTCGAACACTTCGACCGCTTCACGTGCCCCGTGGCGCACGACATACAGGTCATGCAGGCCCCCGGGTCCGGGACGCAGGCTGATGCCATGCGCGCGGAAACCATCGGTGCTCATGCCCGGACAATCGGCATACTGCCCACTGTCGTGCCGCGCCACCGCGGTGCCGGTCGGGAAAAGACGAGTCGTGCCACCATCCCGGCTGTCCGCCGCTGACAGGTATCCGTCATCCTCCATGCTCGCGACGATCACCCAGGGAGTCTCGCGGACGAGGGCGAGGTCCTCAGGACTGATCGGTCCACACACGAACTGGGTGTCGCCCTCCGGTTCGCACTGGGCGGAGGCGGGCCCAGCCAGTGCCAACCCGCACGAGAGTGTCACGCACGCCGCCCAGTATTCTTGCTTGGTCATGGGGCGGATTATACGCCTGCGGTTGGCCAGGCGCCGGAGCCGGGATCTTGAGCGGGGGCACCGCGGCGAAGCGCCTCACCCAGCGGCATCGGAGCGCCCATGCGGGCGGCGCTGGGTCGACCACACAGTCGATGACAAGTGCCCACCTGCCCGTTGCGACCTCCCGCCGTGCCAGCTAGAGTGGGCAGGTGGCGTCAGACAACGATTCGTTGGAACAGCTCCGTGACTCGATCCAGGCTTTCGAACAGGCGTGCGCCAGCCGCCGACGGGCGCATGCGAACGGTCCGCCCGCGGCTCAGACGCCCCGCCCGGCGGCTCCCCGTCGCTGGTGGCCTTGGCTGATCCTGGTCCTGGGGTTGGCTGCGGTCGCACTCTACCTGGTGAAGGTCGGCTCACCGAACACCGCGGGCCCGGGCAATCGTGCCGATCAGACAGGCCCCGCGGTGCGCGCCGAGTCCACGCCTGCCGCAGCACCCGAACGCCTGGCGGCATCACCCAGTCTCGCGGCGCCTCCGACGGCGAACCAGACCATGAGCGCGACCGACGATCCCCCGCAAGCAGGTGCGGCTCCCGACACTCTGCCAGCCGGCGAGCCGCCGCAGCCTGGACGGTTTGCCATCCAGGTGGGTGCCTATGAGAGACAGGCTCAAGCCGCCGCCCTCGCCGAGCGTCTGAGGGCACGCAACTTCCCGTCGTACGTCGCGAGCGCGCAGGAGCTGGAGGGCCGCAGGGTGTTCCGGGTTCGGATCGGCGCCTACCCCGACCGAGCCGCAGCCGAGGCGGCCGGGCGGCGGGTGGCGGACGAAGTGGGGCTGGAATGGTATCTCCTAGAGGTTCGGTGACGGCGGGGAACTGATTGGCACGACCTGGGATTCCAGGGTAAAGTGCCGTCGTGGACGCTGACAACCGGCCGCAGGACCCCGCGGCGCCCCCTTTCCCAGTCACCCGTCGGCCCCGGCGATGGCTCCAGTGGATCGGCGTGCCGAGTCTGGGCGGCTTGGCCCTGCTGGGTGGAATCTTCCTGGCCGGGCCGGAGCCCCAGCCAACCCAGCTGCCCTCAACCGGACTGCCGCGGAGCGAGATCTGGACTCCTCCGCGCATTGCCGCGGTGCACCCGAAGTTGATGCGCATCGTCCTGGACCCGGGGCACGGCGGCCATGACCCCGGGGCCGAGGCCGGCCACCTCAATGAGGCGGCGATCGTGCTCGACGTCGCCACACGGCTCGAAGCTCGACTCCGTACACACACCGGGATCGAGGTGGTCATGACCCGCCGCGACGACGTCTTTCTGTCGTTGGAAGCCCGCACGTCCATGGCCAACTGCCTGGGAGCCGACCTCTTTCTGTCGATCCACGCCAACGCATCCCAGAACCAGGTCGCCAGCGGCATTGCCACCTATCACCTGCGCAACGGCTCGCCGACGACGGCGACCGCCCGGACCGCGTCACTCGCCGCGCCGCCGGCCGCGCTGGACGATTCTCGAGACCTGGCGGAGTTGGTGCAGCGAAATCTGGTCCGTAGCGTGCGGCAACTGCACCCCGATGCCCTGGACCAGGGCGTCCATGAGGCGACGTTCGTGGTCCTACTCGGCGCGACCATGCCGAGCGTGCTCACCGAGATCTCGTTCCTCACCAACGAGTACGAGGCCGCCTTGCTCTCTACCGGTGTGTATCTGGACCAGATCTCGGACGCACTGCTGCGCTCGATCCTCGACTATCAGGAAGCCCTGCCCCTGCCCGCGCGTGCCAGCGCCGACGGTCCAGACAGAAACGACAGAATCGACGGAATCGACGGAAACGCCGGGCACGACAGCGCCGCGGGCAACGACTAGCACGCACGCCGGGCTACACAACGACCCGCTGCATCATGCCCAGTGGCATCACCGCCCGTCGCGCCAAGACCCGCCGGCGGACACCGGGCGGACGAGAGGAAGACATGGCTGACATGCCGCTGACAAAGATTGCCGGGCTCGCCGTGACGGTGGCTCTCGCAGCCGTGGCGCTCGTCGCGGTGGGGTCTCCCCGTGACGCGATGGCGCAACCGGTTCCCCGATACGAGGTGGACCCGCTCTGGCCTCAGCTCCCCCTCGGCGACGGCTGGATCACGGGCGGACTCGGAGGGATGTGTATCGACGGCCGCGACCACGTGTATCTGCTGAATCGACAGAACGTCGTCCCTGATGACCTGGACGGTGCCAAACTGGCTCCGCCCGTCATCGAGCTGGATCCATCTGGAGCGGTCGTCCGTGGGTGGGGCGACCCGGACGTGTTGGGCGACCGGCTGCATGACTGCCACGTCGACGCTGATCAGAACGTGTGGATTGTGGCTTCGGGCACCGGCGTCGTGCAGCAGTACTCGAAGGACGGGGCCCGCCAACTGCTGCAGGTTGGAGAAACGGGACGATATGACTCCTCCGACGGCACCCGCGAGGGCACGCCGCTGAACTCTGACCGCGCCCAGTTCTTCCTGCCCGCCAGTCTCGATATCGATGTCGCCAACGGCGATATCTACGTTGCGGACGGAGAAACCCCGCGTGGCAACCAACGGATCGCCGTCCTGGACCGCACCGGACGGTTTCTGCGCCAATGGCCATTACACCGCTCGGACAGCGAGCGGGACCTGACGCCGCTGCCGCACTGTCTCCGACTCTCGCGCGACGGATTCGTGTATGTCTGCGACCGGGAAGCGGACCGGATTCAGGTGTTCGACAAGATGGGTCGATTCCTCCGCAACATTGACGTCCCATTCACGCCCGTGACCTCTCCGGCCGGACGCCGTAGCGGCACGCGAGGCACCGCCGTCGTACTCGCGTTCTCTCCTGACGCGGACCAGCGCCTCATGTTCGTCCTCAACCAGAACACTGTAATGGTCGACGTCATTGACCGCCGTTCCGGCGAGCGACTGTCGAGTTTCGGAGGCGGTCCGGGACGCTACCGCGGTCAGTTCACGTTGCCTCACGGTATCGCGGTGGATTCGACCGGCAATGTGTATGTCGCCGAACAGGAGGGCCAACGCATCCAGAAGTTCCGGATCGTGTCCCCATAGGTCCCGGGCGGCTACCGACGTGCTATACATCACGACTGTCGCAAGCCAGTGGCCCCAGACCGACCGTTCTGCCGTTGGCGAATCCCCAGGACGGCGGTGGTTGCATATACTGAGGGCAGGTTGCAACGTTTCGAAGCTGGAGGACGGCGTGATGATGGCGAAGACGCGTGGACTGATGGCGATAGCCACCGCTGGGGCACTGGCCGTGGCGGGCTGCACCGGACAGAGTCCGCTCGCGCCGGGCGGGTTCGCGTTTTTTGCCGTCACCGACATCAGGGTGGGTACCGGTGCCACCGCCGCCATCGGCACCCGGGTCACGATCAACTACGTCGCCTGGCTCTTCGACGACGACCGAACCGACGACAAGGGGGCGCAGGTCGATAGCGGCAACGGCCTCACCTTCGTGGTTGGGGGCAGCCAGACGATCGGCGGGTTCGACCAGGGCGTGGTCGGCATGCGCGTCGGCGGGCTGCGTCGGGTCATCATTCCACCAGACCTCGGTTTCGGCCCAAACGCCACCGCTGGCATTCCCGCGGAATCCGTACTGGTCGCGGACATTACGCTGGTCGCGGCAGAACCGGTCGTAACCGATAGCGCACCGTTCACGATCACGGATCTGAAGGTCGGCAATGGCGCCGTGGCGGCGACCGGCGACGTGTTGGTGGTCGCCTTCGGCGGCTGGCTGTATGACAAGAGTCGGCCGGACGGCAAGGGCGCTCGGTTCGACACCTCGGGCCGGTTCCCCTTGACCCTTGGGGCCGGCCAGGTGATCGAAGGCTGGGAGAGAGGTATCCCGGGGATGCGCGAAAACGGCGAACGCCGCCTGATCATTCCACCCGAATTGGGCTTCGGTAACACTCAGCGCGGAATCATCCCGGCCAACGCCACGTTGCTGTTCGACGTCACGCTGTTCACGGTCAACCGGTAGCGGTCGCGTGCAGGGCCCTCGCCACACTCGGCGAGTAGAATTCGAACCAGGGTGCCGCTCGGAGGTATGTCTCGCCGTCGTGAAGCGGCTCTCGTGGCCGTGCTGGCTGTCGTCACCACGGTCGCGCTGACGTATCCGCTCGCGTTCCAACTCGGTCACGGCGGCCGGGTCGACTCCGAGGACGGCCTCTTCAGCATCTGGAACATCGCCTGGGTCGCCCGCACCATCGTCGTGGACCCCGCCGAGCTTTTTCACGCCAACATCTTCTTCCCGCACCGCAACACCCTGGCGTTTTCGGAGGCCAATCTGGTGGCCGGCGTGTTGGCCGTTCCGGCCTACTGGCTGACCCGGAACCCCTATGCTGCGCACAACTCCGTGGTGCTCGCGTCGTTCATGCTGTCGCTCGTGGGGGCTTATCTGCTGGTGAGACGCCTCACCGGGAACCGGTCGGCGGCGGCCGTCTCGGGCGTGCTCTTCGCCTTCTGTCCGTTCGTGTTCGCGCGTAGCGCGCATATTCAACTCTTGATGACCGCCGGACTCCCGTTCGGCATGTTGGCGTTTCACCGGCTGGCGGAGCAGCCAACTCTCGGCCGCGGCGTGGTGCTCGGCCTGGTGATGGCGCTGGCTGGACTGGCATGCGGCTACTACGGGCTCTTCGCCGGGCTGATAGTCGGAGTCGGCATCCTCTTCTACGCGGCGAGGGATGGACGCTGGTCGAGCCGTGCCTACTGGACCGCCATCGTGGTCGCGGTCGTGACCGGTGGCGTGATCACCGGTGCCGGCTTCCTGCCATACCTGGAAGTCGCCGAGACGCACGGCGCGATGACCCGAGACCTGGATGACGCGCGTATGTACTCCGCCGACTGGCGCGACTATCTGGCTTCGCCGGCGCGATCGCACGCCTGGCTGCTCACGCGGATCGAGGTCTGGAACGAAGTGCTGTTTCCAGGGTTCGTGATGCTCGGACTGGCGGCGGTAGGCGTCGTGACTGGACGTCAGGACCGTGCGACGTCTGAGGCCGCTCCAGATGCGCTGCCTCGGGAAGCCGGCAGGCCTATCGTGGCGCTCTACGGCACCATCGCCGTGCTGGCCGGGTGGGCCTCATTCGGTCCGGACGGAGGACTCTACACACTGCTGTTCGAGACCGTGCCTGGGTTTGGCCTGTTACGGGCGCCGGCGCGCCTGGGCATCGTCACGGCGCTGGCGTTGGCGGTGATTGCCGGCGTGGGAGTCACCCGGCTGACCCGCGGACGCCGGACGGCCATGCTCACGGCTGGCCTGCTCACCGTCGCATTGGCCGAGTTGGCCGCCGTGCCCTACCCCCATTTCGAGGCGCCCCGATTCCCCGACGCGTATCGCATGCTGGCCCAGTTGCCCCCCGGCCCGATCGCCGAGTTCCCGTACTTCAATCGGCGGATGGAGTATCCGCGTCACGCGTACTACATGGTCGGGTCGGTGACCCACTGGCGACCGCTCGTCAACGGCTATTCGGATGTCATTCCGCAAGATTTTCGAGCCGAGGTCAACGTGGTGGCCGGCTTTCCATCCGCCGAAGCGTTCGACATTCTGACGCAGCACGACACCCGGTACATCCTC
>SXOW01000142.1 GCA_005778315.1 Acidobacteriota bacterium | reverse complement strand
GGTTCACCGGCGCCACCGCCGCTGGGGCACAGCCGACCCATCCCGCCGACTCGCCCTGGCTCCCAGGGATGGGGTGCTGGCAGCTGGTGGACGAAACCGGGGCGCTGCCCGATGAGTGGGCGGACCGACAGGCCTATGCCGGTCGCGTGGTCGTCTGCCTGACGCCGACAGCAGGCACTGCCGCCAGCGTCGCCGTCGACGTGACCACCATCGCCAACGGTGAACGGGCGCTGGTGGAAACACTCCGAGCGGATGGTCAGCCCCAGTCCGTGGCTGAAGCCGCGTGTCGGGGCGAGCGGCGAGATACGTGGTCTGCCGATGGGGCCCGTTTGTTCACACGGTCTCGCTTGACCTGCGAGAACGAATCGGAGCGGTTGGTGTCTGGCGTCGCTCTGATGGCGAATGAATCGACCTGGCTGGACATTCAATTGGTCGAGAACGGCGGTCGAGGCGCAGTGACGGTGCGCCGGTATCGCAGGGCGGGCGAGACGACCATCACCGAGGCAGGGGCCCAGCAGCTGCCTGCACCCCTCCGCGCAAGGGCCCAAGACGCCGCACGGTTGATCTCGACGACAGAACTGGGAACCGCCGACATTGTTGAGGCGCACCAGATGGCCGAACAACCGGTGGTCGAAGCGCTGATGGTGGAGACGGGTGCCACGTTCGACCTGGATGGGCGTGCGCTGCGTGAACTGGATGACGCCGGTGTTCCGGGTGACGTGATCGACGTCATGGTTGCGCTGTCGTTCCCGGACTGGTTTGCGGTGGACCGGTCACAGACGCGCGGCGGTACGATGGGCGGCGGCGGATATGCGGACCCATGGGGGCCCTACGGAAGAGCCGGATTCAATGACTGGTACCCCATCTACGCGTCACCGTTCGGGTACTACTATGGGTGGTCCGCCTATGACTCGCTGTACTACTACAGCCCGTATGGCTCGTCTGTCTTTCTCGACGATGGCCGCAACGAGCGCGGGGGTGACGTGCCATCTGGCCGGGCCTACGGCGGACGGGGCTACTCGAACATCGGGGCGCGGGAGCCGTCTCAGGTCTCGGAGCGCCGAGCCCAGCGGCGGGGGAACACCCAAGCCACGCAGTCAGGGCAATCAGCCATCGGCCGCAGCGGCAGTAGCACCTCCAGCGGCAGCGGCCGAGCGACATCGGGCGGATACAGCCGGGGCGGATCGACCGGGCGGACCGCCTCACCCCGCTAGTCCCATCCGCGGGAGCGGATACGGAGCTGAGAACTGACAAAATGGATCATTGTTGAACATTTTGGTCATCTTGGTCCCTTTGACAACCACTCCAAAACCGGCTGGCGTGATCGCGTTCACCGCGGGAAAGACAGCACCATCGGTCAATTCGTCCGGCCCTGGGAGCCTGGTCAGGATTTTGCTTTACCTCTGTGTCAGCGGCTACCGCCCACGGTCGGCGGCAGCGAGACGTCTGCAACAAAGGTATTGCTGTGACGGTTCAACAAACACTGGACGAAGCCCATCGACTCCTTCGAAGCGGGCGTGTCGACGCCGCGATTGCTGCCTACCGAGACGTCCTGGAAGCACGACCTGACGACTGGACGACGGCCAACCGTCTGGGCGATCTCTACGCGCAGACCGGACACAACGACCAGGCGGTCTACCAGTTTTCCCGTGTCGCGCAGAGTCTGGTCGAGAAGGAGTTGTTCCCTAAGGCGGCGGCCCTCTACAAGAAGGTGCTCAAGCTGGCACCCGGCGACGAGGCGGCGCGAGAGCAGCTCGTGGACATCGCGGTGCGGCAAGGGTTCATCGTGGATGCGATCGGTCATCTGACCGTGATGGCCGAGCGACGTCGTGCGTCCGGTGACGACGCCGGTGCCCTCGAACAGCAGCACCGGATTGACCGGTTACGCCATCCGATACCCAAGACAGCCCTGGTGGCTCCCGATCCCGCGGCGGCGCTACGCAATCCAGACGGGATCCCGGTGGTTGAGCCGCATGTCCGTCCGATCCCCGACGACGGTATCGGGACCGCACCGGTCACCGGCCCGCCCATGCCACGCGCCGAGGCTCAGCCGGAACTGACGCTCTCGGAGCGGCAACGTCAACTGGAACTGACACTGATCGAGAATGAGGTTCGTGCTGGACGCCTGAAGCGTGCCCGCCAACTCGTCTTGAACGTGCTCCTGGAGGAGGGCGACGGTACCGCGCGCATCGTCGACCTGGCGAAACGTCTAATGGCGGAGACCGGCGACGCCACCGTCATGTGTGCGGACGCGTTGCTTGACGCAGCGAGACGCATGCAGGACGGGTCACCCAACATTGCAGCGGTTCGCCATCTGGCCGCCTGGGTGCCGCAGCAGGCAGAGGGCCGGGCGTGGCCGGAGGGGCGTCTCCAGCGGCTTGCCAGAATCGACGCGGCGGCGGTCCTCGAAATGCCGGACGGCGCGCGCGAGCACCAACGTGGGCCATCGCTCGGTGCGCCATTTACGTCGGCCGTCGCGGCGGCCGTGTAGGCCGTCGTCGTGCGAGGCGGGGCTCGCGGGACACTTCGCACCCGAGCGCACCCCGGGACGTCGCTCCCTCAGCACGCTGGGCCTTCAGGTCCATGGTGGCCAATCCCTTGTCCAGCCACAGATCAATCGATTGGCCAGATTGACACCCCTCGCACAGTTCACACGGCACAGTGGGCGCAGGGTGGCATCGGCTGCGCCAGACCTCGCGTCTGGGTACGCCCACCAGGTCTGTCCACGGAGTCCCTTCGTGTCACGATAGGGTCACAGAACGCACCGCGACGAACATGCGACATCTCCCGGCCGACGACCAGCCCCCGTTGCCAACGTACCGGGTAAGCCGTACAGCGCAGTCGCCGCGCGTGTGGCGTTCTCCAGGGGACACGGGCTCACCCGTCGCGCCATGATCTCGATCACCGACCTCGTCAAGCGATACGACGGGTTCCGCGCCGTTGACGGCCTCTCGCTGCAGGTGGAGGCGGGACAGATTCTCGGCTTGGT
>SXOW01000141.1 GCA_005778315.1 Acidobacteriota bacterium | reverse complement strand
GTCTGCAACAGCCCCAAGCCGCCCGGCTGACTCCCGTAGAGCGGGAGTCCGTCGGACAGGAATCGGGTGTAGCGCCCCCGCATCCCCTGAATCCTGACACTCGCGCCTCCCAGCGAGGGTGACGTCGTCTGAACCCGCATCCCACCCATTTCACTGAGCAGCATGACGATGTCGCCCGGGGTCATGAGCATCTTCTCTTCGATTTCCTCCCGGTTGAGCACCTCGACACGCAGTGGCTGCGCATCAATGCGTCGGTCGCTGCGGGTGCTGGCCACCACGATGACCTCTTCCGCGACCGAGACGTCTGGCTCGAGCTGGACATCCACACGGCGGGTTTCGCCGGCGACCACGAGCACCGACACCGTCATCGAGACGAAGCCGTTCCGGGCAATGGAGACCAGGGTGGCACCGGCCGGCACGTCGAGGCGCGCGACCCCAGCCGCGTCGGTCGTCGTCGTCTCCCCGAGGACGACAACCTCGACGCCCCTGACCGGTTCCTCCCCAGCCCGCACTTCGACCAGTAGCTGCCCAAGGTCCTGACCAGCCGCGGTGCGGGTCGAGACCGCCAGGAGAAAAACCAGGCCGACACAGTTCCGCTTGGCTCGACGCATACCGCGGCGACCACATTTTCTAGCAGCCAGTGGCGGCCATCTCCACGTCATTCGTCCGCGGGACGAAGCGCCGCGCGGAGTTGGTCGGCCATCGAGCCGAAGCTCGTCTCTTGCGTAGCATCCTGCCGTCTGGAATAGGCGCGGGCGTCGCTGCGTTCCTCCGCCTCGCGGATCGCCTTGCGGCTCAGACGGATCCGGTGGCTGTCGGGTTCCACCTCGAGGATCACCACATCCACCTCGCTCCCGACCGGAAACGCCTGTCGCAAGTCGGTGCCCTGCGGCGTGTCCGACTCGTCGTGGGGCATCAACCCGGTACGACCGGGGCCCAGAAAGATGAAGACGCCGTAGGGCTCGTGGCGTTCGACGGTCCCTGTCACCTGTGCCCCCGGCTCGACCGTCGCCACACGCCGGGAATCGTCGGCGATGACCGCGACTCCGATCCGTCGCCTGTCCAGGTCCACGGTGAGAATCTCGACCGCGACGGTGGCACCGACGGTGACCGACTGCTTCCATGCATCCCGTTGTCCGGACGGCGGAAACGTCGACACGTGGGCGAGTGCCTCGATACCTGGCCGCAGTTCGATGAAGGCACCAAACTCGGCCACCCGGGTCACGGTGCCGTTGAGGCGCTGTCCGTTTACGTAGGACGGACCAGACTCGTTCCACGGGTCGCCCTGCAGCTGCTTCATCCCGAGCGAGATCTTCCCTTTCTCTGCATCGACGCCCAGCACCCGAACGGTGACGGCGTCGCCCGGCTGCACCATGCTCGAGGGGTCCGCGACACGCGACCAACCCATTTCGGAGACGTGCAGCAAGCCCTGAATGCCGCCACCGAGGTCGACGAAGGCGCCGTACGGACGGACTGACACGATCCGGCCCGGCAAGTCGGCGCCTGTCACGATCGCCTTGCGGACCTCATCCTCTTGCTCTCGCTCGTCCTCCTCCAGCAGCGCGCGACGTGAGACGACGAGGTCTTTCCCCTCCGCCTTGTACTCGAGGATCCGAAATGTGTACACCTGGCCGACGTGCACCTCCGGATCGGACGTAAATCCCGTTTCCATCTGCGAAAGCGGACAAAACGCCCGTTGCCCGCCAACCCGGACCTCGTAGCCCCCTTTGTTGACCTGATCGACGCGCCCCTCAACCGGCAACTGGGCCCGAAAGGCGTCCTCCAACTGTCGGCGGGTCGCGGCACCCTGCGCGAGTTTGTATGACAGCGTGATACCGCCGGACATGGACACGACGATGGCCTCAACCGTCGCGCCCACCTCGACCGTCAACTGGCCCGCATCGTCCTGCAGCTCCGCGAGATCCATCGTCGCCTCGCCTTTGCCGCCGACATCGATAAGGGCGACGTCGCGACCAATCTGGACGACAACGCCCTGCAGGAGTTGGCCCGTCTCGAAGACGGCGGGCTGGAGCGACGCAGCAAACAGGGCGGCGAAATCTTCTGCTCCGGCCGTGTTGGGGGGCACTTCATCCTCGAATGACATCGTCAGACTCCATCGGGCAGTTGGCGTCATTCTACATCTCGGGTCGTCGCCCATTGGCGTAGAATCAACGCCTCCCGGTCACACAGTGGCGACCGGAGCTTTCGGAAGGAAGACAGATCATGTGCGACGACCGAACCGACGCGGACAACACCGCGTTCAACCGAGCAACGACCTTGACGCGGCGACAATTCGGAGCGGTCTCCGCCGGAGCCGGGCTGGCGATGCTGCTGCCGCGCGCGGTGAACGCCCAAGCCGTGTCCGGTTCTGACGTTGATGTCACGACCGCAGATGGGGTGGCGGATACGTACTTCGTCCACCCGGCCACCGGCGCCCACCCGGGCGTCCTGATCTGGCCCGATGCGTTCGGCCTCCGGCCGGCCAAACGCCAGATGGCCGACCGACTGGCCCAATCCGGCTACTCCGTCCTGCTGGTGAACCAGTATTACCGCTCGCAGCGTGCCCCGGTCGTCAACTCAACCAACTTCGCCGAGGAGCGAGCCACGCTGATGCCGTTGATGGCGTCCATCAATGCCGAGACGCAGACACGCGACGCGCAAGCATTCGTGGGGTTCCTCGATCGTCAGCCCTCCGTGGACACCACCCGGAAGATCGGCACCATGGGCTACTGCATGGGTGGCCCATTCACGATGCGCACCGCCGCCGCGGTGCCGGATCGCGTCGGGGCGGCCGCGTCGTTCCACGGAGGCGGACTGGTGACGGACCAGCCGGACAGCCCGCATCT
>SXOW01000140.1 GCA_005778315.1 Acidobacteriota bacterium | reverse complement strand
ACAGCACGTCGCGCTCTGAGAGATTCGTCAGAATGGCGGCCAGGTCTCCGGGCTTTTCGATCACGGGACCCGACGTGGTCCGAATGGCGACCCCGAGTTCGTTCGCCACGACATAGGCGAGTGTGGTCTTGCCGAGGCCTGGCGGCCCGTACAGCAAGACGTGGTCGAGGGCCTCGTGTCTCTGGCGTGCGGCGCTTATCGACACACCGAGATTGTCGCGGAGCCGATCCTGTCCGATATACGCATCGAGCGTCCGAGGGCGTAGGCCCTCTTCGAATTGATCTTCTTCTCCCAGGCGCTGCGATGTCACCACACGCGCAGGCGACCCGTCGTCGGTCATCGTGCCAGCTCCTTCAACGCCTGCTTCAGGACCGCTTCGAACGTTCCGGGGCCGGCCGCGAGCGCCGAGTCAACCGCTCGATCAGCTAAACTCCGATGGTAGCCAAGGTTGAGGAGCGCAGACAGCAGATCACCGCGCATGTCGCTCTTGGTCCCTGCGTCGGCAGTACCGTCCACAGCTGGCTCCAGCGCGACATGGAGACGGTCCTTCAGTTCGAGCCCGATGCGCTCCGCCGTCTTTTTCCCGACACCGGGAATGGCCGTCAGGCGCATCACGTCTCCCTGCCGTACCGCGCGCACGAGTTCGGCGGATTCGATCCCTGACAGGACCGCGAGCGCCAGGCGCGGACCGATGCCAGAGATGCCGATCAGCTGTTCAAAGAGGCTGAGTTCCAGACGCGTGCTGAATCCGAACAGCGCCAACGCCTCCTCGCGCACGTGCGTGTGCACCACGAGGGCGACGTCCGTGCCTGGCTGGCCGAGGCGGTAAAACGTCGACAGTGGAATCTGGACGTCGTAGCCCACACCGTGCACATCGATGACGATCCGGTTTGGCGCTTTGTCGAGCAGGCGCCCGGAAAGGCGGGCTATCACGACCGGCTCGCAGGACGGTACTGGCGCCAGCTTCGTGCTGCCGGCGGCTGGGAGGTGGGCCGCATGACGGCGGAGCCCGCGGTCGTGTGCGCGTGACACACAGCAATGGCGAGGGCGTCAGAGGCGTCGTGAGGCATCGGTGGGGTGTCCAACCGAAGCAGTAGGCACAGCATCTGTTGTACCTGGAGCTTCTCGGCGCGGCCGTACCCGACGACGGCAAGCTTGACCTCCGTCGGCGCGTATGCCGTCACGTTCAGCCCGGCCTTCGACGCGGCCAGCATAGCGACCCCTCGCGCGTGCCCCAGCATCAGCGCGCTCTTGACGTTGCGGGCAAAGAACACATCCTCGATAGCGACACACTGCGGCTTGTGGGTCGCCAGCAGTGCGGCCAGCTCGTCGAAGATGCCGACCAATCTGTCGGAGAAGGGGATCCGCGTGGACACCGTGACCGCCCCACACGCGACCATCCGGTGCCGGCTGCCGTCGGTGTCGATACAGCCGTACCCGGTACGTTGCGAACCGGGGTCGATCCCGAAGATCCTCACGCCAATGATGCCTCGATCTCCTGTTCGCTGAAGTCCGCGTTCGACCAGACGTGTCGAATGTCATCCAGATCATCCAGGACCGACAACAACTTCAGCATCTGTTGTGCCTGCTTCCCCTCGAGCGATACCTGATTCTTAGGCAACATCGCTACATGCGCGACGGAAGGCTCGACACCGAGCGCTCGGACGGCTTCCGTGACGGCGTCAAAGGCCTCGGGTGACGTCAGGATCTCCCAGCCGTCGTTCTCTCTCTGGAAATCGTCGGCGCCGGCGTCGATGGCAGCGGTCATCAGCGCCTCCTCCCCCACGGCCTCAGCATCGACGAGCAGATACCCTCGCTTGTCGAACATCCACGCGACGCTGTTCGCAGAGCCCAGATTGCCACCATGCTTGGTGAGGGCGTGACGAATCTCACCGACCGCGCGATTCCGATTGTCGGTCAGCACTTCGAGAAAAATCGCAACCCCACCCGGGCCGTATCCCTCGTAGACGATCTCGTCGTAATTGACACCTGTTTCGGCGTCGGTGCCCCGGCGGATCGCGCGCTTGATATTGTCGGCCGGCATATTCGCCGCCTTGGCATCGGCCACCACGGTGCGCAGCCGCGGGTTCAAATCAGGGTCGGCGCCACCCGCCCGCGCAGCGACCGTGAGTTCCTTGATGATGCGGGTGAACAGCTTGCCACGCTTGGCGTCAGCTGCCCCTTTCTTGTGTTTGATTGAGTTCCACTTGGAATGGCCGGACATGGTAAAACCCCGCTAGTGAGTCGGTAAAAAAAACATTGCATTTTATCATGCGACGCTCAGGCCGCACGCCGCGCAACCACGAGCCACGTCTGGGCTTCCGAGGTCCAGGCGCCACCCTCATAGTCACCGTCCACGCGCTCAATCGTGAATCCCGCCCGCCGTAGCCGGCCGGTCATTTGTCGCATGGAGAGCGTCCGGAACGTCAGCGAGAACCGGTGGACCCTCGTGTGCCCACGGTGGCGCTCGGTGAACTCCTGCTCGAACACCGTCAGCTGCCGGACCCGATCTTGCCGCACCGATTCGACCAATCGGATCTCGGCGGACCCGCCGCGGCGACGGCCCACGTGACTCACGCGCCGGTCATACTCTCTCCATCGGGGAACGTCGGTCACCAGTTCCATGACAAACAAGCCACCTGGACGCAGCACACGGTGCACGGACAGGAAGGTTCGGCGCAGGTCCTGGTTCCGCACCAACGACTGCAACACGCCGTACGGAGCTATGACAAGACGGAAGCCTGGCTCACTCGCGAACGGCAAGGATCGCATGTCGCCACGGACCAGTCGAGCCGAGTCGGTCATGCGCGAGCGCCGGATCCGGCGCCGCGCATAACTGAGCATATGCGCGGATCGGTCGAGTCCGACCACCCGCGCCCCTGACCGGGCCAGCGGCACGAGGACCCGCCCAGTGCCGGATCCAAGTTCCAGTACCGGCCCACCGGACGCCGCCTGCCGTTGCCAAAAGCGGATGTCCCTGCGACCGACGGTCCGCGCGTTCTCCCAGTCATAGAACGGCGCGTACGCGTCCCAGCCATGCCACCCTTCGTTCATTGTCTCGGTCGCGCGCACGCCACCCGCCGTGGTGCACGCCGCAGTATTATATGGGGCCGCACCGGCCCTGGCGCGCCGTCATGTCCCTGATCCCCTACTGGGTCCCCAATCTCCACCCCCTGCTCATCCACTTCCCACTCACGCTGCTTCTGGTCGCCACCCTCGTCGACGCGCTGGGTGCCTGGCGCCCCGCCCACGCGTCGGTGCGTGATACCGCGACGTGGCTGTATTGCGGCGGGGCGATCTTGGCCATCGTGGCGTATTTCAGCGGGCTCGATGCGGCCCAAGCCATGCGTGTGAGCACCGACGGCCGCGCCGCGGTCGACGCCCACTTCACCTGGGCCGACCGGACCACGTGGTTCTTCGTGGCCTTCGCGTCATTTCGAATGGCCATGTCCTACATTTGGTTTTGCACGACACGGTGGGTCGCCGTCGTGTCCGTGACGGTCGCGCTGGCCGGTGTCGTCATGCTCACCATCACCGCTGACAACGGCGGGCGACTGGTCTTCCGTCACGGGCTCGGTGTTGCGAGCGTTCCCACCTCAGGCCAGCACTGGACCATCCCTGGACGGAGCGGCGACGAGACTCCTGCGCGCTAGGGGCGCGGGTACATCGCGACCTTCCGAGGCGACGGGGCGGGCGTGACGGTTCAGTCCGCCGGGGCCCCGCGGAGACTCCGCGCGCAGCGGACTCCGACGTTGCTGGTCTGACCGTTCTGTGCGAATGGGAGCCTCACGGACGTCCGCAGGGCCGCGGCAAAGTTGAGCCACGATCCGCCTCGCGCGATGCGCGCGTACCCGGTGGCCGCGCCGGGAGGCGCGATCCGCGGGGATGACGAATAGTAGTCGTCGTCCAGCCACCCGTCGACCCACTCCCACACGTTGCCGGTCATGTCGAAGAGACCGAAATCGTTGGGTGCAAAAGACCGCACGGGTGCGGTGTTGGTCCAGGCGTCACCATCCCCGGTCGCGCCGGAGCAACATTGGTCGGCTCCGTAGTTGGCCTGATCCCGGACCAGTTCTTGACTGGTCCCGAAGACCAGCCCGTCCCGCCCGCCTCGAGCCGCGTACTCCCACTCCGCCTCCGTTGGGAGCCGGCCCCCTCCCCACGCACAGAACGCGACCGCATCGTCCCAGCTCAGGAGCACGACCGGGTGGTCGGCGGCCTGCGGAAAGTCCGGTGACGGCGGTTCCGCGTACTGACTGTCCGCGACGAACTGTGCGTACTGCACGACCGTCACTTCGGCCGCCATCATCTCAAAAGGCTCCAGGAACGTCACTTCGTGACGCGGCCGTTCATTGTCGAGGCAGGCCGTATCGGACTCCACACAACCCATGCGAAACGTCCCCGCAGGAAGTCGAGCCCAACCCAGGTCGACGGCCTGTGCCATCGCACTGGCAGACGCGGTCATCCAGACCGCAAGCACGGCCACCGGCATGGTGACGACTGGCGATGACACCCACGCGACCGCGTTCCGCATGTCTTGCGCCTCTGACGCCTTGCGACTCCGACTACCACCCGACGGCGTACATCATGCGGCGCGGATCGGCGCCAGCCGCCATGGTACCCACGTCCTGATCTCGCACGATGCCCTGCATGCTGCCAATCGCGTACTCGCCGACTGGCTCAACGGTGTGCCCCAGCTCCTGCAGGCGACGCTGAGCCTCCGGCGACATGCGTCCCTCTACGTGCACCGTGATGTCGGCGCCGGCCTTGTAAAAGTTGGGGTCGGCCTCGAGGGCCAGACGCGGGGCCTCGACCGCCTCTTGAATGCCCATCCCAAAATCGATCACGTTGAGTACCACCTGAAACTGTGTCTGACCAATCGTCTCGCCACCGGGCGTCCCAACCGATAGAAAGAAGACGCCGTCGCGCAGGATCACCGTGGGCGCGTTGTTCAGAATCGGAATCTGGCCGCCGCGCGCGTAGTTCACGTCGTCGGGGTACGGCGACGTCGACCCGACACGCGTACCATTATTGAACAGCAGCCCGGTATCGCCGACTACCACGCCAGTCCCCCACGCACTGCCCAATGTGGACGTCACGACCACCACGTTTCCGTGCCGGTCCGCGACGGAGAAACTGGCGGTGCTGCCAGGGTAGGTTTGCTCGGCGGCCGCCCAGGCCACCCTAGTGGAGGAGCGTCTCATGTCGGCCGCAGACGCGCCTGGTGGACTGCCGTGATCGGGATAGGCGATCACCGACGCGGGCGAGAGCAGCGCCCGACGGGTATCGGCGAACGCCTTCGAGGTCAGCCCCTCGACTGGAACCTGGGCGTAGCCCGGATCGGCGGCGAAGTGATACACGTCGGACTTCGCGAGCTTGATCGACTCCGCGATCAGATGCAGCGCCTCAGCCGAGTTGTGGCCCATGGCGCCGATATCGAACCCCTCCACGAGATTGAGCTGCATGGCCAGTTCAAGGCCGCCGCGGGATGTGACCGGGCTCGAATACACGTCATAGCCGCGATAGGTCGTGTGCACGGGCTCGGTCCAACGCGGTTCGTAGGCGGCGAAGTCGGCCCTGGTGAACAGCCCATCGTTCCGCTCATAGAACCGCGCCATGTCCCGCGCGATGTCGCCGCGATAGAACCGCGTAAACGCCGCTCGCAGCCCCGCCACGCGGTCGCGTCGATCCAGACGAGCGGTGTCCTCGGCCTCGATCAGCTTGCGAAACGTGCCGGCCAATCCAGGAAACGTCACCAGTTGACCGTCTCTCGGCGGCTGACCCTCGGCTAGAAATACCGACGCGGTCGAGGGATATCGTTCGAGCAACTCGCGAGAGCCGGCGATAGAGCTGACCACGAACGGGTCGACAGGATGGCCCTGTTCGGCATAGTCGATGGCCGGCTCCAATACCTGCGCGAGGGTTT
>SXOW01000012.1 GCA_005778315.1 Acidobacteriota bacterium | reverse complement strand
TCCAGCAGCAGCCGCTCGAACGGATGGTCGAGGTCCCAGTGGTCGTTGAGATGCTGGTAGTACCAGCGGATCTCGCCAGTGTCCACTTCGAGCGCCAGTGTCGAGTTGTGATAGAGATGCGTGTTCTCGACGCCCCCGAGCATGAACTTCGGAGCCGGCGACGTGACGGACGTCCCGACATAAATCAACCGCAGTTGGGGGTCGTAGCTCGGCGGCATCCAGGCGCCGACATGCACCCGCTGCTCGTACGGCACGCCGCCCCAGGTTTCATCGCCCGGTTCTCCCGGCGCCGGGATCGTGCGTCGCCGCCACAGTTCCTCACCCGTCAGCGCGTCGTGCGCGATGATGACGCACGATTCCGGCCCGCCTTGCGGCCGGCAACTGCGCCCGGAGATCACTTTGCCGTCGGCGATGATCGGCCCGGAGCTGTGCCCGACCGGAGTCACCTGGTAGTCGAATATCTGGGTCTCCCACGCGATCTCGCCGGTGGCGACATCGAGACCAAAGACGTAGCTGTCATCACTCGTATTGATGATGAAGCGGTCGAAGATCGCGATGTTCCGGTTGTTGCGGGAGTTGCCGCCGACGAAATCGTAGACGTCGTCGGGCAGATCGCGACGGTGGTCCCACCGCAGGTCGCCCGTGACCGCGTCGATGGCCTGAATGACGTCACTGTCCTGGGGCATATAGAGCACACCGCCATAGACCAGCGGCGTGCCTTCTTGACGTCCCGGCTCCAATGCGCGCGTCCAGACCATCTGAAGCTGATCGACGTTGTCGCGAGTCACCTGGTCCAATGGGCTGTAGCCCCAGCTGTCCAGCGTGCGACGCCATGTCAGCCAGTCGCCTGGCGCCGGGTTCTGCAGCATCGCGTCCGTCACCGGAACGAAGTCGCCAGCGGCCTGCGTTTGGCCCCACACCGGTGCCGTCGTCGCGGTCAGACACGCAATCGTAGCCACCCACAGGAGCAGGACGGGGCGAGGGCGCCGATCGGCCATGGCACAAATTAGCATGTGTTGTCTTCAGCTTATCCGAGCGTTCCGAGGAAACGCAGAAGCGCACTATTCACCTCGCCGGGCGCTTCCTGCTGAATCCAGTGCCCCTTCCCGTCGATGAGGGTGGAGCCCCGGAAGTCCGTGCAGTTGGTGCCGGGCGCCGCATAGGTGTCGACACCGGGAACGGACGTCCGCACGGGGTCGTAGAACTTCCGGAGCGCGGTCCGAACGTCGGCCTCCATGTCCGCCTCCGCGACCCCCTCCGCTTGAAAATACAGCTGATAGAAAAACCCACTCCCGTACAGCGCGTTCCATCGCTCGAGCGGGGGCGCGGGACCACGCTGGAAGAAGGGCACGCTGAGCCCCGCCACGGCACGAATCCGGTCGGGATGCAGGGCAGGGTGTTCCAACAGATCGGAGCGCCCCAATCGTGTCCCACGAGGATCGCGGTCTCCTCCCCGAACGCGTCGATGAGCCCTATGACATCGTCCGTCAGCGCCACCATGTCATAGGCGTCGACCGGCTGCGGTTTGTCACTTTCTCCGTAGCCGCGCACGTCCGGCGCGACCACCCTGAACCCCGCCTCGGCGATGGGCCGGATCTGGTGGCGCCACGAATACCACAGCTCCGGAAAGCCGTGCACCAGGATGACGAGCGGTCCCTGACCCTCGACGGCGGCGCGCACCGAGATGCCGTTCGTGTCGAGTCGTTGGAATGCGAAGGAGGGGCCTCCTGCTTGTCCGGTGGCGCCGAGTGCCGCGGCCGCGACCGACGCGTTGATCAGAAACTCGCGCCGGGTGGTGGAGGACGGCCGCTCGCGCTGCCCGTTGGGCAAGGTCTCGTGCATGTGGGAATCATGCCATATGGCCAGCGGCAATCCTGACCGGTCCCGATCGCGTGAGACGGGGTGTCGGCGTCACCAGCCGACGGCCTGACCGTCCTTCCGGTGGTCCGACCCTCCGCGGTATATGCCGTTCACCGGCAGGTCCTCGGTGACGCTGCGTGGGTCGAAGGTCGGTGCTGGCAGCGTGGGATCCCGGGTGAACAAGATCCCCTGATAGCCGCCGACGGCGCCGCCGTCGACGGCGCGGACCTCGTGCCCCTTGGCGCCAAGCGCCGCACCGACCGCGTCGAACAACGCCGTTTCGAGAGAGAGCACGTTGCGGTCCTGGCTATGCGTGAACCGGGCCGCGTCGGTCGTCATCTGCACGTTCATCCCGTGGTCGATCAGGTTGACCATGTGCTGCACATGGGTCTCCGGCTGGACGGAACCCCCCATGTTCCCGAACGTCATCAGGGGCTCGCCGTTCTGCATGACGAAGCCGGCAATGATCGTGTGAAAGGGGCGTTTGCGAGGGGCCACGACATTCGGGCTGGCGGGGTCGAGGGAGAACGCGGACGCCCGATTGTGGAGCACGAATCCGTAGGGCGCGACCGTGGCGGCGCTCCCGTAGACGCTGAAGACGCTGTGGATCAGCGACACCATGTTGCCCCAGCGATCGGCCGTGGTGAGATAGATGGTGCCGCCGTCGAGGCCACCCTTGAGTGACGGCGTCGACGCGACGGCCGGGTCGATTCTGTCGCAGAGCGTGGCCGCGTAGGCCTTGGACAGGAGTTCGTCCACCGGCACGTCCGAGAACTTGGGGTCGCCGTTATAGGCGTGCAGATCCGAGTAGGCGAGCTTTTTCGCTTCGACCATCAGATGCCAGTACATCGGATCCAGGGGACCCAGGTCCGCCAGATTCATTCCCAGCGTCGGCACGCAGACTTCGAGGATGTTCAACATCTCCAGCGCCGCGAACCCTTGACCCGGCGGAGGGAGCTGGAAGACGTCGTAGCCGTGATAGGTGGTGGAGACCGGTTCGATCCACTCCGACTCGAATGATGCCAGGTCGTCGAGCGTCATCACCCCTTCGTTCGCCTGAACCTTGGCGACGATGGCGTCGGCGATCGCGCCCCGATAGAACGCGGTCCGGCCCTCCTCCTGCAGGAGCCGCAACGCCTTCCCCAGTCCGGGATTGCGGATGATGTCGTAGAGCGCTGGCACCTCTCCGCCGGGCAGGAATGCGTCGACGGAGTCCTCGTCGCCGCGAAGCCGATCGGCCGCGCCCGCCAGGTCCCGATGCCGACGTTCGGCCTGGCCCCATCCTTCTTCTGCGGTGCGTGCGGCGCGTTCGAATGTCTCCTTGAAGGTGAGCGTGCCGAACCGGGTCAGCAGCGCGTCGTACCCCGAGATGGCGCCTGGAACGGTCGCTGCATTCACCCCACTGGACGGTACCCGCTCTACCCCGAGTTGGTCGGTGAAGAACTCGCGAGTCCACCCCGCCGGTGCCCACCCTGCGGAGTTCAACGCGTAGAGTTTCTTGTCACGGGCGGACCAGACGAGGGCAAAGAGGTCTCCCCCGATACCGGTATCGTTCTGCGACGTGACGTCGAGCACCGCGCCGGCGGCCACCGCGGCGTCAATCGCGTTGCCGCCGTTGCGCAGGATCTCCAGCCCGGCCTCGGCCGCGAGCGGGTCACTGGTCGCGACCATGCCGTGCCGTGCCACGACCTCGGAGCGGCCCTGGGCGAGCCATCCCTGGGCGCGTGATCCCCGGGCGGCCTCAATGTCCGAGGCAGGGGTCGGCTGGTCAGCCGATGGGACGCCGAAGGCGTTCCGCGACTGCGCCAGGCCAGCCGCAACCCAGGCGCCGACGCAGACCGCGGTTACCAGCCCCGCCAGCCGCATGCGGCGGGGTCGACGACCGCTCTCCCCCGGCGCTCTTGTGTGCAAATGCATGTGCAGTCCTCCCAGGGACGCTGTGACGCTACCGCACCATCATAGACCCGGCAGCGGGCGTTGGACGTCTCTTCGTTTCTTCGTTGCCGGCGTGCTTCAGGAAAACTTCAGTTGCGAGGTCTCCGAGGCCGGTCACATACTCGCGGACAGTGCAGGCTGTCGTGGCGATGCCGCCACGCTGACCAAGGAGGACCGCGGTTGATCACCGGACTTGGGATACTCAGATTTGGCGCGCGGGCGAGGGGCGCCGCGTTCACGGCGTGGGTGGCAGCCATCGGATGCGTCATGGTCATCATGGTCATCATGGTCATCATGGCCGTCATGGCCCCCCTCGCGTACGGACAGTCTCCAGGCTCTGTCAGGGGCACGGTCGTCGATGACCTCGGAGGCGCGCCGCTGGTTGCCGCTGTGGTCACGCTGGAGCCCACTGGGCGGTCGGTGACGACCGGACCCGACGGCGTGTTCGTCATCGACGATGTTCCCGCTGGCGCGTACCGCGTGCGGGTCGTGCGGGAGGGGTTCGCGCCGGTCACGTCGCGCATCGATGTGGTCGCGGGTTCGGCCGTGCGCATGGACATCCGTCTCCCCCTCGCCGAGTTCGAGGAGCGCGTGACCGTCTCGGGGATTCGGAGCGAACTCTCGCTCACCGGGGCAACCTCGACCGGCACCCGCCTTGGCCTCAGGGCCCTCGACGTGCCAGCGTCCATCGACGTCATCGACAGCACCGTCATGGAGACCCGCGGCTACCAGACGCTCGGCGACGCCGTCGAGACGCTGCCCGGCATTCTCGTCGGCGAGAATCCGGCCGCGCCGGCGAGCTTCTCGGTGCGTGGCTTCACCCGGTCGGAGGTCACCGTCGTGCGCGACGGTATCTGGCTCGGCCCCGCCAACATGGTCATGCGGCCGCAGAACACCTTCAACCTCGACCGCATCGAGTTGCTCCGCGGCCCGTCGTCGGTCCTCAACGGACAAGGTGCGGTGGCCGGTACCGTCAACGCCATCACGAAACAGGCGGCCCCAACCGCGACGACCCAGTGGAACGGGCTCGTCTCGTACGGGCGGTTCAACTCATATCAGACGGCGGTAGGGGTGAACGGACCGATCAACGACACACTCTGGTATCGCCTGGACGTGAGCCAGTACGGGTCCGACGGGTTCGTCGACCGGGCCAGCTCAGGCTCGTCCAACGTGACGGGGAGCCTGTTGTGGCGGCCGAGTGCGCGCGCGGAGCTGAAGTTCAGTGTCGACTATCTTGACGACGACGTGGGGTCGTACTTCGGCACGCCGCTGCTGCCGACCTCGGCCATCGTCGATCCGCTCGATGTCATCACGACCTCCACGGGCGAAGGCATCGACGCGCGGACCCGGTTCGTCAACTACAACGTGTCCGACCCGGTGAACGACTCGCGTCAAGTGTTGATCCGGTCGGACTCGAAGATCCGGCTGAGCGACCAGGTCACGTTGAACAACACGTTGTACGGGTTTGACGCGACGCGGAACTGGCAGAACGCCGAAGGCTACGTCTACTGCACCTCGGTGGTTGATGTCTGCACCAAGGTCGACGTCGTTCAGCGGTACTACGGCTATTTCTTTGTGGACCACGACCAGCAACTGTTCGGCGACCGGCTCCACCTCGACGTGCGGACCCCGATTCTCGGAAGGGACAACCGGGCCACCATCGGGTTCGAAGGGTCCACGCTCGATTTCAAGCGGGGCCGCGGGTTTCGCCGCACTGCGCCGCAGGTGCCGGGTGACGCTGTCGACCTGCTGAACCCGGTGCCCGGTCTCTATGGGCCGCGGGAACTGCGCGGCACGAGCCCCACCGGCATCAACGCCTGGTCATTCTTTGGCGAGGATTCGCTGCCGGTGACGGACCGTATCCGGGTGACCGGCGCCCTGCGGTACGACGGCATGAATCTCGACCGCGCCAATTTCAATGCGGCCGGCATAGAGGAGCCGAGCGGGTTTACCCGGGATTTCCGTTGGTGGAGCTGGCGGGCTGGCGGGGTCGTGTCGCTGCGCCAGAATCTGGTCGCCTATGGACAGTTCAGCGACGCCAAAGATCCGGTAAACGGGGACCTCTTTCTCGTCAACGCGAGCGAGAACTTCGACCTGACCGATGCCAGGCAGTGGGAGGTCGGCTTGAAAGCGGATCTCGCGGCCGGCCGTACCCAGGTGACCGCTGCCTGGTTCGACATCGAGCGCGACGATATCCTGCAGCGGTTTGCGCTGGACAGTGCCACCACGATCGGCGGCATTACCTCCCGCGGGCTCGAGCTGTCGGCGGCGGCCCGGCCGATCGACGACGCACGGCTCGGCGGCAGCGTGGCCTGGACCGACGCGGAGTTCCTGCCGTCGTCCAACTTCGTTCGGTTTGCGGGCCACACGCCGCCCAATGTCCCGTCGGTGGTCACCACGCTCTGGGGCAGTTACGGCAACATCGGCGGCCTGCCGATGGAGGTGGGAGGAGACGTGCGGTTTGTCGGGGACCGCCAGGCCAACAACGCCAACACGATCACGCTGAACGGCTATGGGCGGGCCAACGCCTACGTGGCCTGGACCCGCGACCGGGTTCGCGTGTCGTTCAACATCGACAACCTCACCGACGAGGCCTACGCGTCGTGGTCCGATGTTTTCTATCTGGGAGAGACGGACCCCTCATTCATCTACTCCAACACGCTCATGCTTGGCGCCCCCCGCACATACTCGCTTATGCTGCAGTTGGGGTTGTAGGGTCCGCGCGGGCCGCCCCCCGCCCGGCAGATGACACCCAATCGCCTGCGTGACTGGAGGAGCGGACTCGCGGCCGTCCACCGATACCTCGGTATCGGGCTGTGTCTGCTGTTCGCGATGTGGTTCGCAAGCGGGGCGGTCATGGTGTTTCGGCCCTACCCCGCGCAGACCGAGGCGCAACGTTTCGCGTGCCTCGAACCGATCGACATCGAGCAGGTCACGGTTCATCCCTCACTGCTGAGCCGTGCCTCGACCGGCGAGACGTCGGCCCTGCGGCTGACCTCACTGACCGCCCGCGCCGTGGTGCATGTGCATGGCCCGGACGGCATCGACAGCTACTGGGCCGACACCGGCGACGGGCCGATTCATGTCGACGCGGCGCTGGCTCGACGCGTGGTTCAACGGTGCGGCGACGGCGCGATCGAACACCTGCAGACCATCGCCGACGACCAGTGGACGGTGCATGAGGGCTTTGCCGACCATCGCCCCTTGCACCGCGTCCGGCTCAACGACCCGCGCGCGACCGTGCTGTACGTATCCAGTCAGACGGGCGAGATTGTTCAACAGACGACGCGAGCGACGCGCGGGTGGAGCTGGGTCGGGTCGGTGCCCCACTGGCTGTACGCGACCGCGATTCGTCGTCACTGGGCGCTGTGGGACGGCCTGGTCTGGTGGCTGTCGATGGCCGGCACCATTGGCGTGGCGACGGGGCTGGTCATGGGGGTTGTCCGGTGGCGGGCGTTCGCGCGCAGTCGCGTCAGCCCGTATCCATACCAGGGAGCGATGTACTGGCACCACGTGTCGGGCCTGGGTGGGGGCGCCGTGGTGCTGGCCTGGATGCTCAGCGGCGGTCTGTCCATGGACCACGGGCGCTGGTTCTCCACCGGGGCGCCGACGCCTGAGCAGCACCTGCGTCTCGCCGGCACGACCCGCTTCGCCGGAGATCCACAGACCGTCTTCGGCGAGCTCGCTGATACCGACTCGGTGAAGGAAATCGAGTGGTTACGCGCGGCCGGGCGTCCGTATGTCACGGCGCGTGTAGGACCAGGTCGTCAGTGGACCGCCAACGTGGACCGCCCCGGCGAGCCGCAGGCCGTGTTCGACGCGCAGATGTTCGCCCGCGTCCAGGCGGTGCTCGTGCCAGGCGCCGGCGTGCGTGACCACCGCGTGCTCGAGCAGTTCGACACGTACTACTACGGTCGCGACCACGCCCCGCGCCCGCTGCCCGTACTGCGTGTGCGGTACGACGATCCAGCCGACACCTGGCTGCACATCGACCTGACGACCGGTCGTCTCCTTGAACGACTCGACGCGAGCCGGCGCTCGTATCGCATCTGGTTCAACGCGCTGCACAGCCACGATTTCCCGTGGATGCTCGACCGCCCGCGGCTACGTCGTATCTGGATCGTTGCGCTGTGCGTCCTGGGATGTCTGTTCAGCTGCAACGGAGTCTGGCTTGCGTGGAAGCGGCTGCGGTCCACACAGTCGTGACCCTACGTGACGTGAGAACAGCCGTCCGCGGACCAGTGCCTACTTCGCGTCGTTCGCGTCGCCTTGCCGCTCGATGTTGCGATAGACCTCGAGGATATGGCGGATGTCGTGATTGCCCGCGTGACACGCATACTCATACATCGGGCCGTCGGTGGCCATCATCGGAATCTCCGCGCTCCACGGTCGGTCCCAGGTGGCGGGGTCCTCGACGGTGAACGTGTAGTGAATGCGGTCGTCCGCGACGCGGGTAAATCGCTCCACCACCTTGAGACCGCGGCTCGAGCCTTCCCACGCCGACTGGTCGTTGAAGTGACTGCTCTCGATCACCAGCGTGTCGCCCTCCCAGTGCCCGCGTGAGTCGCCGGGATATTGACGAATCTGCTCCGGGATGGCGGGGCGTCCGTCGAGGGGCACGATTCGCGGCGCGTGGTTGTTCTGCTCCGTGAAAATCACCACATGGTCCGGCGTCTGGAAGATCTGGTGGATGTCGTTGTAGGACGGCGGCTGCAACGGCGGGCCATTGTAGTCGTAGTAGATGCAGCGCTCGCTTTGTGGGCGCAGTTCGTACCCGTCGAACGCTCCGCGGTCGCCCCGTGCCGCGCGCCGCGCCTCGGCTCGCGCGACGGCCTCCGCGTTGAGAGCCGGGATCCGTCCATCGGGTGGGTCGGTGATCAGCGACGTACGGCGGGTCGACAACCCCTTGGGTACGCGGGTGGCCAGCCAGATCGCATTGTCGTAGTGGACGTAGGTCTCGTCGCGGTGGGTCTGGTCGAGGACACGCGCACGCTCCGCCGGGTCGGCGAGGTTGATCACGTCGCGAGCCAGCGGGTCGGCGCCGTCGACGGTCAGCTGCGCCTGGAGTTGCGCCCACTCCTCCTCGGTATAGAACGCCTGGTCGCCGAGATACTCCGGGCGCTCCATCGGGGTGAAGGTCTGGGTGGTCCAGTAGCCTTGCAGGTCGGGGTGCCCGTTGGCCAGGCGCGGCATCTGCCAGTTGGGGTCGGCGGCAGCGTCCGGCGACGATGGCGTCTGTCCGAATGCCAGAACCGGCGCGAGCGCGCCGATGGCCAAGACCGCGGCGGCCGTTCTCAGACGATGGTGCATGTCAACCCTCCTTGCGAGGCTGCGCAGTTGCTCGGAATAGCGCTATATTGCCTCAGGATCCGGTCGGCCGCAACTCTTCGCCGACCCCTGGCTCGGGGTGATTCAGGTCTCTGGCCTGACTGATCCACCGGGAGGCCGTATTTCGAGCTATCATCCGACCGAAGTCTGAGGGGCGCACTGAATGCCTGCCCGATGGGAGAAATGAAATGTCATCGTCACGTCTTTTGATGTCCACGTTGTGTATTGGCGGAGCGCTCGTTGTTGTTGGCTGCGCGGCCGAGCCGGCGCCAATGGCCGAAACGGCTGCGGCACCCGTAGCCGCCCCGCTGGGCAACATGATTACCGGGGAGGGGCTGCCGAACCCGGCCCCGAGGGTGATCGCGAACTGGGGAACCCTGCCTGAAGGTCGGGAGTGGGGATCGACCGCCGGTGTCGATATCGACCCGAACGACGGTCACATCTGGGCCTACGAGCGCTGCGGCGCCGGGACGTTCGGCGGCGGGGTCCCAATCAACTGCGACTCCAACCCGGTTGACCCGATCTTCAAGTTCGATCGCAACACGGGCGACGTGCTCGCGAACTTCGGTGGTGGGGTCATGATGACGCCGCACGGCATCCACGTGGACCCCGATAGCAATGTGTGGGTCACGGACTTCGCCGCGAACGCGGACGGCACCAAGGGGCATCAGGTGCACAAGTTCAGCCAGACCGGCGAGCTGCTGCTCAGCCTCGGCACACCGGGTCAGGCCGGGAGCGGTCCGAATCAGTTCAACCAGCCCAATGACGTCATCACCGGGCCGGACGGCAGCATCTACGTGTCCGATGGGCATGACGGCCAGGGCATGACCACCGCCCAGGCGATTGCTGAAGGGCTCGAGTCCGGTGCCACCGGCCGGATCTTGAAGTTCGCGCCCGACGGGACCTTCATCAAAGAGTGGGGCAAGATCGGGACGCTGCACGGCGAGTTCCGCACACCCCATGCCATGGCGTTCGATTCCCAGGGACGTCTGTTCGTCGCGGACCGCGGCAATCATCGCATCGAGATTTTCGACCAGGACGGCAACTACCTCGATTCGCGGTATGCCTACGGACGCATCAGCGGCATCTTCATTACCCCGGACGACATGCTGTATGCGATCGACTCCGAGTCGAGCATGATCAGCCATCCGAACTGGAAGAACGGCGTTCGTATCGGGCCCGTGGATGAGGACCGCATCACCGCCTTCATTCCGCCGTTCGACTCCGACCCGCGGCCGTATCAGGGTGCCGCCGGTG
Source organism: Acidobacteriota bacterium (assembly GCA_005778315.1). Lineage (GTDB taxonomy): Bacteria > Acidobacteriota > Vicinamibacteria > Vicinamibacterales > UBA8438 > UBA8438. The sequence continues at coordinate 2,611 of SXOW01000012.1, read as the reverse complement.
AAGGGGTCGCCGTCGACGCGGACGGCAATGTGTACGCGGCGGAAGGCCCCAACTCACTACAGTGGGCGGGCGGCGCGTTCACGAAGTACGCCGTACAGTAGAGAGCGGGTCGCGCCGGTCCAGGGCGTCACCTGGACCGGCGCATGCTTCGCAACCGGGCGCGCCACGTGTCAGGGCACCTCGGGATGTAGCCATCTGCGGACGACGGTTCCTGAACTGGACGAGCACATGCGTGGCCGTTCGCGAATCGGCGACTACCTGCACGGACAGTTCCTGGATTACGCGTTCAACGATCTCTTCCCGCGGTTGGCTTCGCTGTAGGGGAGCGTCTAGCCCCAGCCCGCGCTTCTCGAGCGTAGGGCATGGCATCCTGCGCGCCCCGGGTCTGACATGTCGGTGGCGTCTTCCAGGGGGGGTCGGAGGCGCGGGTCTGCCGCAGCGCGACCCTGAGCCAGGACGCCAGCCCAGGGGCCAGGGCGGCGCAGCGCACGCGCGCCGACGAGGCCTGGTGCCGTCGGGTGTTACCGGCCGTCCTGTTCGGCCGCGTCACGCGCCCGTGCGCCGCTGAGGATGTTGGTCATCCCGTAGTTGCCCTCATGGCACGCGTACTCCACCAGCTCGTACTGACTCTCGTCCAGGTCCCAGCGAAACATCGCGGTCCACGGTTGCGTCCAGACGGTCGGGTCGTCGATGGTGAACTGATATTCGAGTGTGGCGGGGCCAATCCGGGTGTAGCGTTCCACAAGCGTCGCGTCTTCGCTCGATCCCTGGAAGCCGGTGGCACCGTTGAAGTTGGTACTCTCCACCACGAGGGTGTCGCCCTCCCACCGGCCGCGCGAGGTGCCTAGGTAAGACCGTATGTTCTGGCCGAGCGCCGGCTCGGGCTTGGTCGGCACGATGCGGGTTTCGTGGACCATCTCCCGCGTAATCGCCACATAGCCGGGCCCTTGTACGATTTGCAGCCCGTTGTTGTAGCCGCCCGGGGTAGGGATCAGGCCGCGGGTGATGCAGCGGACCCAGGTCGACAGATCCTCGGGTCCACCCGCGGTGCTGGCCTCACCCGGTGCACGCTCGTCTCCGGCGGTGACCGCCCGTGCTACGCGTCCCGTGCGGGCCGGGAGTCGGCCGTTGGGCGGATCGATGACCATCGCGGGCTGGGTTGACACGCCCTGGCGACCATAGCCCAATGTGGTGTCTCGCCACTCGCGCTCGTAGCCCCAGATGCCTCCCAGCAGCCGCCCTTCGTGTCGTGCCACCGCCTCTTCCGCGGTCAGCTCCTCCGCGTCGACATCCGCCGGTCGTTCGAACGGGATCCCGGCGGCAGAGCTATTGGTCCAGACGCCCTGGAAGTCGGGTTCACCCCACGGCGTTCTGGGCGCGTCGTAATTCCCGAGGGTGTCCGTGGTCAGAATGGCGGCGCCGAGGTCGACGTCAGCTCCCGCGAATCCCGTCTCGACGACCTCGACCCGTACGCCGTCAGGGCCAGCGAGATACGCCCGTCTGGCCGAGGTGCGCCCGCCCTCTGGCACCGCCGGCTCTGACTCGAAGGTCACGCCCCGCTCGCGGAACATGGCGGCCGATGGGTCGAGGTCGTCGACCATGAAGCCCACGTGGTCAATCGCGCGCTCCACGGTGGTGCCTGGCGTCCCCTCCGGATACGCGGACACCAGAAACCAGACGTTGTCGAACCGCAGTCCGTCAAGACGCCCCTTCAGGCTCGCCGGCGTGCCACCCATCACATCGCGATACCACGCGAGCGTGGCCGCCGGGTCGCTGGCGCTGAGATGCACATGGTGAAAACCGAGCGTGTCCGGATCCTCGACCAATTCGATCCGCGTGCCCCAGGGGTCGAAGATAAAACCGAGTTTGAACAGACCGGGGACGTCGCGCAGGGTCGATCCGTCGGCGTTGCGCTGCAGCCGGACGCCCGAGCCTCGCACGCCCACGGCTTCGAGTTCGGCCATCTTCGCTGTCACGTCGCGAAACGAGAATCCAATGTGGTCCACCCCCGTGCCCTGGCTGCCCCCCGATGTCGGCTGCGGGACGAAGATGACCTCCACGCCATAGCAATCGGCGGCATCGCTTCGATCCGTGAGCGGCTGACAGCCCATGTGCTCGGCGTACCACGCGACACCCCGTGCAGGGCTTGCCGACGTGATGTGGACGTGGTGGTAGTCAGCCGCAGCGGCCAGGCCGGGGAGTACGAGTGCGGCCGCGCTGAGCGTGGCCATGACGACTCGGTTCCGAATCATGGTGTTGCCTTTCTGTTCGTCCGGGTGACGTCGGCGGTGCTGGGCTCGAGAGGACCAATTATAGCGAGAGAATCGTCGAAGTTCCGTGGATCGTGCCCCGCCAATTTTTCGAGCGGGGGCATCGCCCGACCCGGTAGAGTATCGGGATGCTCCCGCTGCAACGGCTCACGCGCGCGAAACGGGCCGGAGCCACCGCGATACTGACACGCGTCGCCTCCGGTGCCGTGTGGGCGGCGTGGACCGAGCCGTCGCCACGCGTCGCCGCCCCCGTGGCCGAGCGCAGCCGCGCCACGTAGGTGCCGCTCGACAGCGCGCGCCCCGCGTCGTCACAGCCGTCCCACAGCCAGGCCTGCTCGCCG
>SXOW01000139.1 GCA_005778315.1 Acidobacteriota bacterium | reverse complement strand
CCGTTCCCGACGCGGCCGGCGCCGTTTGACACGCAGGGCGCCACGCTCGACGACCTGGTCGATTTCACGCCGGAGATACGACAGATGGCGGTGGAAGCGGTCGAGGGATTTCGGCTCGGCCCGCTCTTCACCCCGTTGTCGCTGCGGGGCACCATTTTTCGCCCGAGCGCGGGCGGCGGCGCGAACTGGTCCGGTGCGGCCGTCGATCCGGAAACAGGTCTGCTCTACGTGCCGTCTCGCAATGTCCATTCCGTCATGCGGTTCCGGCGTCCCCAGCCCGGAGAGTCCTCGACGCTCGACTACATCCTCAGCCGGGGCGATGCGTCATTCATCGAGGCCGGCAACCCCGACCGGCGGCCGGAGATGCCGCAGGGGCTCCCACTGTGGAAACCGCCGTATTCGCGGATGACGGCGATCGACATGAACACCGGCGAGCATGTGTGGATGACCCCGCTCGGGAACGGCGACCGACTGAGAAACCACCCGATGCTGCGCGACCTCGACCTCCCGCCTTTGGGTGGCGATGACAGCCGCAGCGGTCCTTTGTTGACCAAGACACTGCTTATTCACGCCCTGACGGCCGGTGGGAGCGACGGGGGACCTCGACTGGTGGCCTATGACAAGGCGACCGGCCAGGTCGTAGGCTCGGTCGACCTCGCAGGTGGAGCCATCGGGACACCCATGACCTACATGCTCGATGGTGTCCAGTATCTGGCGCTGACGGTCGGGGGGCAGGGCGCCCCCGAGCTGATCGCGCTCGCGCTCCCGTAGTGGTGCCACACGGGCCACCGTGCACGACCCGCGTGCCGGCCCAGGCCTGTCGACAGCGGTCCGCGGGCGGGCTGGACCGCGCGGAAGCCTGCGGCATCCTTATATTTACTGTCTTGGCGACACTATCGTATTGGCGACACCGACGATGACCTGTCCAGCGTGATCAGGACGGCGTATGCAGGGCTTCGGCGGCATGCTGGCTGACGCTGTCATCTGACGCCTGATCACGATGATTCGGACCCATTCGCGGTGCGACGAGGCCGACCGTCAGACCCCGGATGCGCGGTAGTGGGCCAGCTCCGTGCGGCGACCGGCGCGGGTTCGTCCCTGTGCTATGCTGCCCGGACCGTGTTGATTCTCGTCCCGCGGACCGGCCAGCGAGGCCGGGCGGTGTCGAGCACGACGCAACATCGGCATGCGGAACACAGCGGCCCTCGACTGCACCCGGTGATCCTTCCGGTCCGCCGTCTGGCCTTTCCCTGGGAGCAGTTGCTTGCGGCCACGGTTGTTCGTCCGCGCGGGTGTGATCGCCACGGCCCTCATGGGTGCCGGTTGGGGAGCCCCCTGGCCAGCGGCGCCAGCCGAACGCCCGGGGCTGGCCCCTCGCGTCACCGCCCCCGCCGCGGCGCAGCAGCGACCCACCTTCCGTCGCGAGGACCTGCGCCCGACCCTCAAGAATCCGAGTGCGAATGCGCGTGAGTTCTTTTTTACGCGAGCCATCTACACCGGTGGGGGCCGTGGTTGGGGTGGGGGCGCCTGGGCAACCGATTTTCCCAAAGCGGATCGCCAGTTCCTCAGCATCCTGGATCGACTGGTTGACATGGATGCCTTCGAGATGGAGAACGCCATCCAGCTCGACGACCCTGCCATCCGACGGTTCCCGTTCCTCTACGCGCTCGAGGTCGGGAACATGTACATGACGGAGGCCGAGGTCAAGGGGCTCCGCGAATACTTGCTGGCCGGCGGGTTCTTGATGATCGACGATTTCTGGGGCACCTACGAGTGGCAGAACTTCGAGGCAGAAATCAAACGCGTGCTGCCTGAATATCAGATTGCCGATTTGCCGCTCAACCATCCGATCTTCAATACCTTCTATAACATTAAGGAACTCGTGCAAGTTCCGTCGATCGGGAACGCCCAGGGCGGACCCACGTGGGAACGAGACGGATACGAGGCCCAGGTCAAGGGCATCTTCGACGAAACCGGCCGGTTGATGGTGGTCATCAACTGGAACACGGATATCGGTGATGCATGGGAATGGGCTGAAAGCCCATACTATCCCCTGCGGTATTCGACGTACGCGATTGAAATAACCGTCAACATCATCGTCTACGCGATGAGCCATTAGCGGAGGCGGGGCCGGACGCAAGGCCCCCTCGGATCTGTAACAATGTTCGAAACGGTGTTCGAGTTCTTCTTCAAGTACCGCCCGATTGTCTTCGGCGAGGGCACGCTGGCCTTCCGGCCGACGGTGGCGACGTTTGTGGCGGCGATCGCGGTGGTCGTCATCGGCGTGGTGACGCTCCGCACCTACCAACGGGTGCGGGCAAACACGAGGCCGGTCGATCGCACGGTGCTGATGGTGGTACGTCTGGCCATTCTGGCGGTGCTGTTGCTGTGTCTCTTTCGCCCGGTCCTGGTGTTGTCGCAGGTGGTGGCTCAACAGAACTTCCTGGGCGTGCTGATCGACGATTCGCGCAGCATGGATATCGCCGACCGCGACGGTGCCACACGCGCCGATTTCGTCACCGAGCAGTTCGGCGGCGAAGAGAGCCCCTTGCTCACGGCCTTGGCCGACCGTTTCGCCATTCGACTTTTCAGCTTCTCATCGGCCACCAACCGCATCACGTCCGTGGACGACCTGACCTTCGACGGGACCCGGACGCACCTGGCGCAGGCGCTCACCCGCGCGCACGAGGAGCTGGCCGGCGTACCGCTGTCCGGCCTGGTCGTGGTCAGCGACGGCGCCGATAACGCCGGGCTTGAGTTGTCCGAGGCGCTCGTACCTCTGGAGGCGGCCGGTGTGCCGGTGTTCACCGTCGGCCTGGGCCGCGAGAGCTACAGCCGCGACATACAGCTCAGTCGGGTGGATACCCCACGTACGGTGCTGAAAGGCGCCGCGCTCGTCGTCGATGTGCTCGTGACGCACAACGGCTATGCTGGCGAGACCGTCAGTGTGCAGGTGGAGGATGAGGGTCGGATCGTGGCGGACCAGGCGGTCACGCTGCCGGGAGACGGCGAGCCGGCCACTGTCCGCGTGCGGTTCACCGCCGCCGACGCCGGGGCACGCCTGTTCAGTTTCCGCATCGCGCCACGCCCCGACGAAATGGTCACCCAGAACAACGAGCGCAATTCGCTCGTGGTCGTCGAGGATACACGCGAGAAGATCCTCTACTTCGAGGGTGAGCCACGCTGGGAACTGAAGTTCATCGGTCGGGCGGTTGCGGACGACGAGAATCTGCAAGTGGCCAGGCTGCAACGCACGGCCGAGAACAAGTTCATGCGCCTCGGCGTCGAGGATGCCGAGGATCTCGTTGGCGGATTTCCACGCACGCGAGAAGAACTATTCAAGTACCGCGCCATTATCCTCGGGAGTATCGAGGCGAATTTCTTCACCCCGGATCAGCTCCGCATGATTGCCGACTTCGTCGGCGATCGCGGGGGCAGCCTGCTCATGCTGGGTGGCCAACGGTCATTTGCGGAGGGTGGATACGCCGGCACGCCGGTGGCCGAGGTCCTTCCGGTGGTCATGGGCGCCACCGCCGGTGAGGGGGAGGACGGCTTCTTCATCGAGACCGGTGTGCGCCCGACCCGCGCCGGGGCGACACACCCCGCCACCCAGATCGCCGACACCGAGGAGGCGTCCGGGGCACGATGGCTCGAGTTGCCACCGATCACCCTGGTGAATCGCATCAGCGATGTGAAACCGGGTGCCACCACGCTGCTGGAAAGTGCGGATGGATCGCTGGTCGTGCTGGCGTTCCAGCGCTACGGCGCCGGCAAGGTGCTCGCGTTCCCAGTCCAGGATTCCTGGATGTGGCAGATGCACGCCGACATTGCGGTTGATGACCAGACGCACGAGACCCTGTGGCGCCGCTTGCTCCGATGGATGGTGGACGGGGTGCCGGACCAGGTCATCGCGGACTTGCCGACCGACCACGTCGAGCTCGACGAACCGTTGGCCCTGCGGGCCGAGGTCGACGACGCCAACTACGAGGAGATCAACAGCAGCCAGGTGTCGGCCTGGATCACCGACCCCGACGACGAGATCACCGAGGTCTCGATGGAGTGGACTGCCGACCGCGACGGCGAGTATGCCTCGAGCTTCGTCCCGCGCAAGGAGGGCCTGTACGAGGTGCGCATGGAGGCCACCACCGACGGCGAGCTGTTGGGCAGCGATACCGCCTTTGTGCGGGTCGCACCGAGCGATGCCGAGTACTACGACTCGACCATGCAGGCGCCGCTCCTGGAACGCGTCGCGGAAGAGACGGGCGGACGGTTCTACACGCCCGATACCGTGGATTCCCTCGTCGATGACATCCAGACGGTGGGTGGCGGCGTCACCGTCGTCGAGGAACGCGACCTCTGGGACATGCCGATCTTCCTGTTCCTGTTCTTGACGCTCATTCTCGGCGAATGGGGTTACCGCCGGTCGCGAGGCCTGGCATGATCCGCCTGGCTCACCGGCGCACGGCGGCGCTGTGCGCGGCTGCGGTCGCGACCACGGTGACGATGGCCACGCCGGTGGCGGCGCAGCAGACACATATCCTCGTCGTCACCGGGTTGAGCGGCGACCCGGAATACGCAGAGCAGTTCCAGGAGTGGGGCGCGACCCTGGTGGATGCCGCGATCGAGCGCTACGAGGTGCCCGCCGACCAGGTGGTCTACCTCGCCGAGAAGGTGGAGGTTGATCCGGCGCGCATCGATGGGCGCTCGACGCTGGAGAACGTCCAGCAGGCATTTACCGACATCGCATCGCGGGCGGAGCCGAACGACCATGTCCTGGTGCTGCTGATCGGACACGGCAGCCACAACAGCGGCGAGTCCCGCTTCAACCTGCCCGGGCGCGATCTGACAGCGCAGGACTACGGGATGCTGCTTGACACCTTGGACACGCAGCGGGTCACGTTCGTGAATGCCGCCACGTCGAGCGGCGGGTTTATAGAGGCGCTGTCAGGGGAGGGCCGCACCGTCGTGACCGCGACCCGCAGCGCCGGCCAATGGAATGAAACCGTCTTCGGCGGCTATTTCGTGAACGCCTTCGCTGGCGGCGAAGAAGACTCCGACCAGAACAAGGACGGACGCGTGTCGATGCTCGAGGCGTTCGAATACGCGGTCGCGCAGGTGGCCCGAGCCTATGAGGAGGACGGCCGTCTGCAGACGGAGCACGCGTTGCTGGATGACAATGGCGACGGGGAGGGTACGCGCGAGCCGGATCCGCTGACCACGGACGGGGCCATGGCGCGCGCCTCGTTCCTGACAAACGGCGAGGGTTCGGGTCTGGCCGGGTTGCCCGACGACCCGGCGATACGGGCGCTGTATGAAGAGCGCCTGGCGCTGCAGGAGCAGGTCGAGGGACTTCGGGCCACCCGGGGTGGCACCGATGCCGCTGGCTACAGCGCACAAATGGAGAAACTGCTGGTCGAGCTGGCGCTGAAGACGCGCCAGATTCGCGCCGCTGAAGGCAACGTGGACACGCCGCGATAGGTGGGCGCGCGATAGGTGGGCGCGCGATAGGTGGGCGCGCGATAGGTGGGCGCGCGATAGGTGGGCGAAAGACACGATGAGACCGATGGTACGACGGTGGACGGCAGCGCTGGGGCTGGCGGCGTTGCTGGCAGGCGGCGCTGCGGCGGCAGTGGCCGAGCGCTCCGACGGCCCCCCCGTGTCCGGCCCGGCGACCTTTGACGGCCGCTTCGTGTTTGCGCGCATCCGGTATGCCGACGGGTATGCCGGTGGCGGCTTCTTCGGCCGACAGGATCTGCCGTGGTCGCACGACTATCCGCGCGCCGAGCAGAATTTGATGCGGATTCTCGACGAAGTCACCCTTATCGATCCGTATCTGGGCGCAGATGGTGGCACGATCCTGACGCTCGACGATCCCAACCTGTTCAAGTATCCGTTCGCCTACATGTCGGAGCCCGGCTACTGGACGCTGTCGGAAGCCGAAGAGGAGGGCCTGCGGAACTATCTGCTCAAGGGCGGCTTCCTCATCTTCGATGACTTCCACGGCGACGACCACTGGTACAACCTGGAAACCCGGATGAAGCAGGTGCTCCCGGACCTGAACTGGCTCCCGCTTGATGCATCCATGCCGGTGTATCACTCGTTCTTCGATATCAACTCGCTGGACTATCCACGGCAATACGAGGAGACCCCGATTTTTTTCGGGCTGTTCGAAAACAATGACCCGAATGGCCGATTGATCGTCGTGGCCAATCACAACAACGACATCGGCGAGTCCTGGGAATTCTCGATGACGGGATGGGTGCCGATCGACATCTCGAACGAGTCATTCAAGTTCGGCGTGAACTACATCATGTACGCGATGACACATTAACCAGCCTGATGGGCGTGGCTGCGGGTAAGGAGAGCGGAACGTGGACGCATTCGCACAACAACCAACCGACCTGGACAATCCAGACGATATCGCCCTGGCGGATCGCATGAAGTCTGGGCGTGAGCAGATCCTCGTCGAGCTGCGCAAGAGGATCGTCGGCCAGCAGGAGGTCATCAACGAAACGCTGCTGACACTGTTCGTCGGTGGCAACAGCCTCGTCATCGGTGTGCCCGGACTGGCCAAGACCCTGCTCATCCAGACGCTGGCGCAGGTGCTCGACCTGAAATTCTCCCGGATTCAGTTCACACCCGACCTCAGGCCGTCCGACTTCACCGGCACTGACATCATCCAGGAAGACGCCGAGACCGGCGGGCGCAAGATGGTCTTCGCCCCCGGTCCCGTGTTTACCAACGTCTTGCTTGCGGACGAGATCAACCGGACGCCACCCAAGACCCAGTCGGCCCTCCTCGAGGCGATGCAGGAGCACCGCGTCACCGTCCAGGGGCGCACCTATACGCTCGAAGAGCCGTTCTTCGTGTTCGCCACACAGAACCCGATCAAGCTCGAAGGCACCTACCCGTTGCCCGAGGCGCAGCTCGACCGGTTCATGTTCCACATCGTGATCCGGCATCCTCCTGAAGAGGAGGAACTGGAGGTCGTGCGGTCCACCACCGGCAATCTGGCTCCCGAATTCAACCACGCGGTCACGGGTGCCGACCTGGTTGAGTTCCAGCGTCTGATTCGCCGGGTGCCGGTTTCCGAGACGGTCATGCGATACGCCCTGAGCATCGTTCGGACGAGCCGCCTGACGGGCGACGGCTCGCCTGGATTCAGCAAGTGGGTCGCGTATGGCGCGAGCGTGCGAGCTGCTCAATATTTGATACTCGGTGGGAAAGCACGGGCGTTGACGCAAGGCCGGTATCACGTGAGCTTCGAAGACATTCGCGCGCTCGCCCACCCCGTCCTGCGTCACCGGGTGTTGCTCAACTTCCACGCCGAATCGGAAGGCATCACGTCGGACCAGATCGTGGACCAGCTGCTCGAGGCCACGCCGGTCCCGACCTCGCAGATGTAAGGCACGGCAGGACTCACGACGACCATGTCCACGGCCGCTACTGTCTCGCCGGGAGCACGCTTCATCGACCCGAAGGTCCTGGTGCGTATCGGCAGCCTCGAGCTGGCCGCGCGCTTTGTCGTCGAGGGGTTCATCAACGGCCTCCACAAAGCCCCGTATCTCGGGATCTCGGTGGATTTCGCCGAGCACCGCGGCTACATGCCGGGTGACGACATCCGACGGATTGATTGGCGGCTGTTCGCGCGAACCGACCGGTTCTACGTCAAGCAGTTCGAGGCGGATACGAACACGAACTTCTCGGTCCTGTTCGATATTTCGAAGTCCATGAGTTTTGGCAGTCGCGGGGTCACCAAGCTGGACTACGGTCGGTATCTCGCCGCCTGCCTGAGTTACCTCAGCACGAAGCAGCGTGACCGGGTCGGGATCGTGACGTTCGATGACGACATCGTTGAACGCGTGCCCCCCTCAGCGAAGCACTTCGATGTCACGCTGCACACGCTCGACAAAATCGTGGCCGGTCGACCGGGCGCCCTGGGACCGTCGCTCTACAAAGCCACGGAGTTCTTCAAGCGCCGAAGCATCCTGGTCATCATCTCCGACTTCTACGAGGAGCCAGAAAAGGTCATTGACGCCATCAAGCCGCTCCGCTTTGCAGGCAATGACGTCATCGTGTTCCACGTCCTCGACCCGGCGGAGGTCGACTTCCCGTATGACGACGCCGGCAGCTTTGCTGACATGGAAACCGGCCGGAAGATCCCGGTCGTGCCGGATAAACTGCGGGAGGAGTATCGCAAGCTGGTCCAGGAACATATCCAGACCGTGGGTCAGCTCTGTAGTCGGAATCGCATCGACTACGCTTTTCTGAACACCAAGGTGCCACTGGACCATGCGCTGTTCAAATATCTCGCGATGCGCCACAGGATGACGAAAGTGCGTTGATGTCTTTTCTGGCCCCACTGTTCTTCGCGGCGATTGCGGCCCTCGGCGTGCCGGTGCTGATTCACATGATTCAGCGCCAGCGGACAGAGGTCATCGAATTTCCGTCGCTGATGTTCGTCCGCAAGATTCCGTTTCATTCCCTCCGTCGCCAGCGCATCCGACATCGGTTGCTGTTGTTGATGCGGTGTGCGGCGCTGGCGTTGTTGATCGCGGCGTTCGCGCGGCCCTTCTTCCGGTCCACCGCGCTGGCTGCGGTGGCGGGGGGATCTCGCGAAGTCGTGGTGCTGCTTGATCGCTCCTACAGCATGGGATACGAGGGGCGCTGGGAGCAGGCGAAGGACGCGGCCCGGGGCGTCATCCAAGACCTGGCGCCTGACGACGCGGCGACCATCATCTTCTTCGACAGTGGCGCGTCGTCGAGCGCGCGGTCAACCACGGATCGAGCCAGCCTGCTGGCCGCCATCGACGAGGCCGTCCTCAGCAACGGGACCACCCGCTATGGACCGGCGCTCCAACTGGCGCAGGGCATCCTCGAAGACTCGGACCAGCCGCGGCTCGAGACGATCCTCATCAGTGACTTTCAACGAGTCGGCGTGGAGAGCACGAGCAGCATTCTGCTGCCGCCGGGCACGGTGCTGACCCCGATCTCGGTGGCCGATGACGGTCCGACCCCGAACGTCAGCGTGGCGGGGGTTTCGGTCCAGCGCGACCTGTTCGCTGAGCGCGAGCGGGCGATCGTGACCGCACGTCTGGCGAACCGCGGCACCGAGCCGATCGACGACCTGCGTGTCTCGCTCCAGCTCAATGGCCGGGAGTTGGAGTCGTTGCCGGTCTCGCTGGAAGCCAACGGGCCTGGCACGGTGACCTTTGCCCCGTTTACCCTGGAAGACGCGGCGATGCCAATCTCGGTGGCAGCCAGCGCGGACCGGCTGCCACAGGACGACGTCTTCCATTTCACGGTGGCCCCCGGCGACGTGGTGCCGGTGCTCATTATTCGCCAACCGGGCAACGCCGGATCCGCCTCCACGCTGTATCTGCGACAGGCGCTGGCGATTGGCACGAGCCCGTCGTTCGTCGTCACGGAGCGGTCGGCCACCGAGGTCACGACGGCTGAGATCGCCGCAGCCGAAGTGGTGGTGCTCAACGACGTCGGACTTCCCGAGGGGGCCATCGGTTCTGCCCTCACACAGTTCGTGGAGGGTGGCGGCGGGCTGTGGGTCGCGCTGGGTGAAGGCGTCCGTTGGCCTGGAGACAACCTGGACCTGTTGCCCGGGCCGATTGACGGGCCGGCCGACCGAGACGGGCGCGGCGGATCGCTGGGGTTCGTTGACTATAGCCACCCGGTGTTCACGGTGTTCAGTACGCCACGAAGTGGCGACCTGACCGCTCCGCGCTTCTTCCGATACCGCCCCCTGGGCATCGGTCCCGACACGTCGGTCCTGGCCCGCTTCGATAACGGTGACGCGGCGATGGCGGAGCATCGACTCGGCGAGGGTCGGGTGTTGGTCTGGACGTCCACCTTGGACACGTTCTGGAACGACTTCGCCCGCAACCCGATTTACCTCCCGTTCGTGCACAAGACGGTGGAGTATCTGGCCGACTACGATCCGCCGACAGCAGCGCTGACGGCCGGGCAGGTCCTGGACCTCTCAGCGTATCCCGCCGCGGCGGAGTTGGACGTGTCGAGCCCCAATCTGGTCGTGCGGAACCCATCCGCGGACCGCGTTGATACGGGCGGCGATGGCCGGCCGGGATTCATCGACCTGCGGGAGCAAGGTTTCTACGAAATTCGAGACACTGACGCGCCTGGCACCGCACCGGTGCTCGTCGCCGTGAATGTGGACCTCAGTGAGTCCAATCTTGAGCAGGTGGATCCACAAGAACTCGTCGCCATTGTCACAGGTCGGGCCGCCGGCGATCGGTTCGTCGGCGAACAACGCGACCTTCGGCCGGAGGATCTGGAACGGCGCCAGACGTTGTGGTGGTATCTGTTGATCGGGGCGCTGGGATTCCTGGCCACCGAAACCGTGCTGTCAAACCGATTGTCGCGAGCGGAGTTGGATCTGGACGACTAGATCGCGTGGCGATAGACGTGAATCGTCGACCTCGGCGGGCCGAGCGTTGAGCCTTCGATGAGATAAGATGGGCATTCCCCCAAGGTGAGGCAAGCATGCTGAGCGATTCTTCGTCGTCATCATCAGGCGGTCGTCACGATATGGTCGACGTTATTCGGCGCGTGCGAAACCGATGGCGGTTGCGAATCGCCATGCGGGGCGTCGCCGTGCTGGCGGCGGCCGGGCTCGGAGCGTTCCTCGTCTCATCCTATGGCCTTGAAGTCTTCAAGTTCTCAGGCGGCTCCGTCCTTGCCTTTCGGATGCTCACGTATGTCGCGCTGCTCGGACTGGCGTATTGGTACTTGATTCGCCCCCTGGCTCGCCCGATTCCGGACGAGCAGGTCGCGTTGTATTTGGAAGAGCACGACCCATCGCTGCAAGCGGCTGTGCTGAGCGCACTCGAAGAATCGAAACGCGGTGCGCAATCGGAAAGCGCGAACTATTCGCCGGTACTCGTAGCCAAGCTGATCGAATCCGCGGTCGAACGGTGTCGTGCCCTCGACATGGGGGCCGCCGTCGAGCGAGACAAGATTCGGCAGTCGTCAGGCTACCTCGTGGGCGTGGCCGCCGTGGCGCTCCTGCTGTTCATCTTCGGTCCGTCGTATCTGCGTCACGGCGCCAGCGCGCTGATGACCCCAATCGGCAGCCTGGAGGCCGCCAGCCCATACAGTATCGAGGTCCTGCCGGGCGATGCGACCATCGCGCGGGGGTCTGACCTCTCGGTCACGGCACAGTTGGTCGGATTCGAGACCAACGATGTGAACCTCTTCATGCGCACCAGCGACAGCGACACCTACGAGCGGGTGCCGCTGCTTCCCCTGGACACGCCGGAGGGAGAAACGCCGGTCATCGGCGGATTCGAGACCGTACTCTTTGACGTGCGGGACGAGACGCACTACTTCATAGAGGCCGATAGCGTGCAGTCCGAGGCCTACACGCTGGAAGTGCTCGACCTCCCCTTTGTCGAGCACCTGGAGTTGGAGTACCACTTCCCCGCCTATACCGGGCTGGAGCCGCGCGTGATCCAGGACGGCGCCGATATTGCGGTACTCCGCGGCACCGAAGTACGCGTCACGGTCTTTCCGACGATGGGCACGCCGGCTGGTCGGTTGGTCTTTGACGAGACGAACGCCACCGCGCTGACCGCACGCGCGGACGGGACGCTGATCGCGAGTTTTGTCGTCGAGGAGGACGGCTTCTACCAGGTCGAACTCGAGGGACCGAGCGGGGACGCGGTGGATGCATCGCCCCGATACACGATCGACGTGCTGACGGACCAACCGCCGTCGGTCATGTTCGTGAAGCCTGGTCGGGACACCACGGCCAATGCCATTGAAGAGGTGTTTCTGGAGGCTCGGGCGGACGACGACTTCGGGGTCCGCTCGCTGAGCCTGACGTACTCGGTCAACGGTGGACCGGAAGAGACCGTCAGCCTGTTCAGCTCTGACGAGGGTGGCCTGAAGGAAGTGTCGGCCGGCCACACGTTGTTCCTCGAAGAATTCGAGCTCGAACCGGGTGACTTCGTGTCCTACTACGGGAGCGCTGGCGACAATCAGGCGGGTGCTGCCCGGGTGGTCAAGAGCGACCTGTACTTCGTGCAGATTCGCGCGTTCCGACGCGACTTCCGAGCCGAGCAGTCGCAAGGCGGAGGTGGCGGGGGCGGCGGCGGCGGGGGGGGCGGTGACGCCCGCGCACTGTCCGAAGCCCAGCGGCAGGTGATCTCGGCCACGTTCAATGTCGTGCGGGATCGGGACAGCCTGTCTGAGGATGAGTACCGTGAGAACCTCGTCTTCCTGACGCTGTCACAGGGTAAGTTGCGCGAACAGGTCGAGACGCTGCTGCGTCGGATGAACAGTCGGGTCATGCCGGCCGATCCCGCGTTCCGCTCGATCCTCGAAATTCTGCCGCGAGCCGGAGAGGAGATGGCCGCGGCGGAGACGGCGCTGCAGGAGCAGGATGTCGACACGGCGCTCCCGGCCGAGCAGCGTGCCCTGCAACACCTGCAACGGGCAGAGGAAGCCTACGACGAAGTGCGCGTCCAGCAGGAACAGGGCGGTGGCGGCGGTGGTGGGGGCGGACAGAACGCCGCGGAAGACCTGGCCGACCTCTTTGAGCTGGAGCTGGACAAGCTGCAGAACCAGTACGAGACCACCGAGCGAGGTGAACAGCAGTCGTCAGACAACCAGGTCGACGAGCTGATGGAGCGCCTGAAGGAACTGGCGCGCCGGCAGGAACAGGAAGCGGAGCGGCAGCGACGCCAGGCGCGTGGCGGACAAACCGCGCAGGCCGGCGGGGGCGCCTCACAACGCGCGTTGGCCGAAGAAGCTGAAGAAGCCGCCCGACGGTTGGAGCGCCTGGCTCGGGAACAACAGTCGCCGCAGATGATGCAGGCGGCGCGCAAGCTGCAGGAAGCCGCTGACGCCATGCGCGAGGCGGCGGCCAACGCCGACAACCAAGGGTTCGCCGAAGCGGGGGCCGCACTCGACCGACTGCGCGATGTCCAGCGTGAACTCGAGGGCGAGCAGAGTAATCGCCTCGCACGGGACATCGAAGACGCTCAGCGACGAGCGGCCGACTTGGCGTCGGAGGAAGCTGGCATCGCCGAGGAGGTGAACAGTCTTGGCGGCCTCTCTGAGGAAGCACGGCAGGAACGCGCCAGACAGCTGTCGGACCGCAAGGATGAGATGTTCGGGGACGTGGCGGACCTGGAGCGCGAGCTGGACTCCACGTCGGCGGAATTCCGACGAGACGAAGAGAGCGCGTCGCGGGCGCTGCAAGAGGCCGCGAACGGTATCCGAGAGAGCAAGCTCAAAGAAAAAATTCGCTACTCGCGCGGGCTCGTGCGGGCCCGCTCGCCAGAGTACGCGCAACAGTTCGAACAGGAAATCGGCGGCGACATTCAAGACCTCGAGCGACAACTCGCCGAGGCGGCCGACGCGGTGGGGAACTCGCAGGGTACTGGGCTCGACCAGGCACTCGAGAAGACCCGAGACATCATGCGCGGGCTGGAGTCGCTGGAACAGCGGATTCAGCAGGAGAGCCAGCAGGCGTCCAATCAGAGCGGCCAACAAGGGCAGCAGGGTCAAGAGGGCCAGCCGGGCCAGGAGGGTCAAGACGGCCAGGAGGGACAGGGCCAGGAGGGTCAAGACGGCCAGGAGGGACAGGGCCAGCAAGGTCAAGACGGCCAGCAGGGACAGGGTCAGCAAGGCCAACAGGGGCAGGGTCAGCAGGTGCAGGGCGAGACCCAAGGTGGTGGACAACAGGCTGGCGACGGGGGTGGCGGGAACACCCGCGGCGGACCGTTCGCTGGCGGCGGATCCGGCAATCGGCGACCCGGCGACGGCCCGTTCGACCCGCAGGACGTGCGGCAGTGGCAACGTGAGTTCCGCGAGCGTGGCTCCGACGCCCAGGAACTGCAGCGCCTGTTGAATGCCGAAAATTTTGGCGATGTCGGGGACCTGAACCAGGTCATCCAGGCCATGGAACAGCTTGACGATCCACGGGCCTACCAGGATGCGGAGGAGATTGCCCGGCTACAGTCCTTCGTGCTCGAGGGCCTCAAGCGGTTCGAGTACCGGCTCCGCCGCGAGGTCGACGGTGACAGCGACGACCTGTATCTGGCCGGCAGCGAAGAAGCGCCAGCCGAGTTCAGAGACCTTATCGACGAGTATTTCAAGCTGTTGGCCGACCAGCCGTAGGCACATCGGCCGAGCATCCAGGATTCGGGATTTCCGGATTCACGATCGATACGAGAGACGCGGCGGGACTTCCCGCCGCGTTTTCTGTTTCAAGCACTAGGGACCACCCACGCCGGACGGACGACTCACGTGACCACAACGACGACGCTACTCGAAACCGTTGAACAGGAGCCGCACGGGCCGGCCCACGCGTCCGTGATCTGGCTCCATGGGCTGGGTGCCGACGGACACGATTTCGCCACCCTCCCTCCACAGCTTGGCATCTCCTCGGACCTGGCCATTCGATACGTCTTTCCGCACGCGCCGATCATGCCGGTCACCGTGAACATGGGCACGCGCATGCGGGCGTGGTACGACATCGCCTCCATGGACGCCCGAGGACAGGACGAGCCTGGCATGCGCCGTTCCGCGACATCGATCGAGGCGCTCATCGCGCGAGAGGTTGCCCGGGGTATCCCGTCGCGTCAGATCGCGCTCGCCGGTTTCTCCCAGGGGGCGGCCATGGCCCTCTTCACAGGCCTGCGACACGCCGCTCCGCTGGCCGGTCTCGTGGCGCTGTCGGGCTACCTGCCGCTTCACGAGAAGCTCCCGGCTGAAGCGAGCGCCGCGAACCACCGGATACCGCTGCTCATGGCGCACGGCACCTACGACAACGTCGTGCCGTATGGCCTCGGCCAGCGCACGGCGGACGTGTTGCGGGCCACCGGCTACCGCGTCGAATGGCACAAATACGAGATGGCACATCAGGTCTGCATGGAGGAGGTCCAGGAGATCGGCCGTTTTCTGACCCGGGTCCTCAGTCCTTCCCCGACGGAGCGACACGCCGAATCCACCCCTGCAGCAGGGTCGAGCAAGTAGCGTCTCGTTTCGGCTCGACCTCGCCTTCCCGGTCGATGGTGCCAGGTGCACCCAGAATCCAGGCGTAGACGTGCCATCGCCACCACACACCCCAACCGAGTCACGCGTCGACACCATCCACGGGGTCGACGTGCCAGACCCGTATCGCTGGCTTGAAGACCAGGACGCGGCCGACACGCGCGCGTGGATCGACCAGCAAAACGCGTACACCGATTCGGTACTGACCCCGCTACCGGGCCGAGACGCCATCGCGGCGGTTGCGGCGCGGGTGCTGCACGTGGACACGGTCGGGCTCCCCAGCGCGCGTTGCGGCCGGTACTTCTACGCCAAGCGCCGAGCGAACCAGAACCTGTCGGTCATCTACGTGCGCCATGGACTCGGCGCCGACGAGCAGGTGCTCATCGACCCGCATCCGATGAGCCGCGACCACACGACAACCGTCAGCCTGCTCGATATCTCGCAGGATGGCCGGCTTGTGGCGTACGCGATACGAAGGGGCGGCGTGGACGAGGTCTCCATCAAACTGCGGGATGTCGACACCGGCGAGGACCTTCCCGACGAGCTTCCAACCGCTCGGTACGGGCAGCTCAATCTGACGCCAGACAAGACCGGCTTCTACTACGAGCGCTTCGGCGACGTCAGGCCTCGGGTCATGTATCACGTCATCGGAACTGACCCGCAGATGGATGTGGAGCTCTTTGGAGACGGGTATGGGTTGCAGCACATTCCGGTGACGTCGCTCTCAGACGATGGTCGCTGGCTGCTGGTGCACATGATCGAGGGCTCGTCCGGCCCCACCGAGATCCATCTCAAAGATCTGCAGGGAGACGGCCCGTTCATCACGGTGATTCAGGACGGCGTCAGCGAATCCTGGGCCACATTCGCTGGCGCGCAGTTGGTGATCACGACGAATCTCCACGCCCCCAACAAGCGCGTCGTGTTGGCGGATCCGACCAACCCGACCGTGGAGGCGTGGACGGAGATCATCGCTGAACGGGACGATGTGGTTGTTCAAGCCGCGTACGGGCTGGGCGGTCGCCTCGCCGTCTCCTTCCTGCAGGACGTCCAGCCCCGTGTCGCCATCTACGACCTGACGGGCGCCAGAATCCGTGACATCGCGTTCGACACGCTAGGCACGGTGGGCGGGGGCGCCGGCCAGTGGGCCAGCAACGAAGCGTTCTTTACCTTCGAGTCCTATCATCGGCCCACCACCGTTTATCGTTATGACCTGGCGACGGGGGCCCAGTCCGTCTGGTCCCAGGTGACGGTACCGATCGAGACGGACCGCTATACCGTCACCCAGAGGTGGTTCGAGTCACGCGACGGCACGCGTGTTCCCATGTTCGTCACCCACCGCGACGACGTGGTGCTCGATGGCAGCAATCCGACGCTGCTGACCGGCTATGGCGGGTTCAACCTGAACATGACACCTGCGTTTTCGTCGCTTGCCGCGGTGTGGCTGGAACAGGGTGGGGTATTCGCCGAAGTGAATCTGCGAGGCGGAGGCGAATTCGGCGAAGCGTGGCATCGCGACGGCATGCTCGAACGCAAGCAGCATGTCTTCGACGACTGCATCGCCGCCGCCGAGCTTTTAATCGCCGAGGGCTACACCAGGCCCCAGCATCTCGCGATGCGAGGAGGCAGCAACGGTGGCCTCCTCGTCGGAGCGGTGTCGAACCAGCGACCCGACCTGTTTGCGGCGGTCGTCTGCGCCTACCCGCTGTTGGACATGATTCGCTACCACCGGTTCCTGGTGGCCAGCTTCTGGGTACCGGAATACGGGTCCAGTGGCGACCCCGAGCAATTTGCCTACCTCTACGCGTATTCGCCGTATCACAACGTCGACGCGTCGGCCCACTACCCGGCGACGTTGTATGTCACGGGTGACGGCGACACCCGGGTCGCGCCCCTGCACGCCCGAAAGATGACCGCACTGATGCAGGCCGCCCACGGACACGCCAGCCCCGTGCTGCTGCGCTACCACACGGACGCCGGCCACTCGGGGAGCCAGCCCGTCTCGCAACAGATCGAGCAGATGGTCGACATCGTCAGCTTCCTGCTCTGGCGGGTTGGTCGCTGATCCGCCCATGCGTCTCTTCGCCTACGGCACGCTGATGGAGCCGGCGGTGCTGTCGGCCGTCACAGGTCGGCCGTTCTCATCTCAACCGGCGGTGTTGCACGGGTACGCCAGATACCGCGTGCGAGACGCGGTCTACCCGGGCCTTGTCCCAGAGGCGGAGGCGGTCACCGTGGGGCTCCTCTATGACGAGATGGATCCCGACACCCTGGCCCGGTTGGACGCCTTCGAGGGCGCACTGTATGACCGCCTCACCCTCACGGTTGACGCTGATCCCACACCCACCGGCCCAGAGACGGTGACCGCAGCGGTGTATGTGGTCCGGCCGGCGGAGCGCGCGCGGCTCTCGCCAGACCGATGGGACTTCGCGACATTTCGACGCCTGCACCTCGCGACCTATCTGAGGCAGTGCACCTGACGTCGCAGGACCGGACCCACCACCACGACGTTGAGCCGCACGGGTCCCGGACGGCGATGCGGACCCGGGGGTATCATTCCGAGTGGGAACGCCAGTCGCAGATCACCCGGAGGTCAGTCGTGCCGAGCCGAGCAGCCTGTAGCGAACGTCCCGCGTCGCGCGGAGACCAGCAGCGGACACGTCGAACACGGGGACACGAGCGGCGATCGATCTCGCCCGCGCGCGGACCACAGACAGGCAGCCGACGGCGGGATGGACGGATAGCGGCGCCGCTGATTGTGTCCTGTTGTCTCGTGCTGATGGCCTGCCAGGGTCCGTCGCCGTCCGAGCCGGACGGCGAGGTTGGGACCGTCGCCGCCGACCGTGCGAGTGTGCCGCCGAGCGTCGCTGACGGAATCAGCGCCGAGACGCTGCTGGCGGCGATCGAGCGTCTGGCGTCAGACGAATTCGAAGGCCGCGCGCCCGGCTCACCGGGGGAGCGCCTCACGGTCGACCACCTGACCGACCAGTTCCAGGCGCTCGGCCTCGAGCCTGGCAACCCGGACGGCACGTGG